>JBBIRG010000308.1:0-3825 GCA_037441945.1 Bacteroidota bacterium
AATCGCTGGGAGACAACCGGATTCATGTGGTGTTCGTCGATTCGCGCGGCAATGTCTGGATCGGCGGATACAGCGGAGGTCTGCAGAAATTTGATCCGGACGCAAAGTCGTTTATCCATTACCGTGCCGATTCCAAAAAACCCGGAAGCATCAGCAGCGACCGCGTCTGGTCGATCTGCGAACCGGAACCCGGCGTTCTTTGGCTCGGGACGGAGAACGGGCTGACGTCGATCAGGGAAAATTCCGCCCCTACCGTTATTCAAAAGCCAACAAATCGTCGATCAGCCATAACCGCGTACGCTGTGTCCGTCCGGGGCTCGGCGGCAAATTGTGGGTCGGCACCCAGGACGGGCTCAACTTGTTCGACCCGAAGACGGGAACCGCCGTTCGGTATTTTAAAACAAAAAAAGGGAACAGCCTGAATCACGATGTGATCAACTCTATTTACCAGGATCCCGGCGGACAGGTCTGGATCGGGACCGACGGCGGCGGGCTCGACCTGCTGGAGTTTTTTCCCGGAAAGGGAAAAACAAAACCCTTTGAATTGTTCACGCATCATACCCATAACCCGCGCGATCTCAGCAGCCTGAGCGATAATAACGTCCGATACCTATACCGCGATCCGGCGGGCATCCTGTGGATCGCTACGCGCGGAGGCGGCGTTAACCTGCTGGATCTCAAGCCGAAAAAATTCGCTCATTTCGTGAACGATCCAGGAGATAAAAACACGCTGAATTACAACCGCCTTTTCGCGCTCCATGAAGAAGGAGGCGTGTTATGGATCGGCACCGACGGCGGGGGTCTGAACCGGCTTGACACGCGGACCGCAAAATTCACTCATTATGTTCATAACCCGAAAAACAAAAGAAGCCTTCACGATAACCGCATTCGCGCCATTGCCGCCGATCCGGAAGGATTTTTATGGCTGGGCACTTACACCGGCGGATTAAGTAAATTTAACAAGAAAAAACAAACGTTCGTCTCCTACCAGCATAATCCGTCGAATCCTAACAGCTTGAGCCATAACACCGTTTTGTGTCTACGCTACGACCGCAACGGCCTGCTATGGATCGGCACCGATTACGGACTGAATGTCTTTAACGCCAAAACGAGCAAGTTCAGCCTTATTACATCCGGTCCCGATAAATCCGAAAGCCTGCCGGACAACCGTATTCTGGCGTTGTTTGCGGACAGGCAGGGACGGATGTGGGTCGGAACGGAAAACGGCGGAGTCTGTATGATCGAACAAGCCGCCGGCCGGTTTGATCCGTCGCAATTACGTTTCACCCATTACCGGCATGAACGAGGCAATCCCGCTACGCTGACTCATAACCGCGTATTCTGCGTTTTTGAAGACAGGAAAGGTAACATGTGGATCGGAACCACGGGCGGACTTAACCGTCTGGAAGTCCGATCCGGAACCATCGCGCGCTTCACCGAGAACGAAGGCCTGCCCAGCAACGTGATCCGCGGCATCCAGGAAGACGCCAAAGGAAACCTGTGGATCAGCACCAACCGCGGACTTTCACGGTTTAACCCCGAAACCCTTGTTTTCAGGAATTACGACGTTTACGACGGTCTTCAGAGCAACGAGTTCAACGAAGGCGCTTACTGTACCGGCTCCGGCGGTACAATGTATTTCGGGGGCATCCGTGGATTCAACCGTTTTGACCCGGTAACTATCATGGACAATACGACCGTCCCTTCGGTTGTCATAACCGGTTTCCGGAAATTCGGCAAACCGGTCAAGCTCAATCCGGATATTTCTTTCTCCCGGGAAATTGAACTGCCTTATGACGAAAACGTGTTCTCATTTGAGTTCTCCGCGCTTGAGTATTCCAATCCCCGGAAAAACCAGTATGCCTATATGCTTGAGCCATTTGACCGCGAATGGATTTATTCGGGCAACCAGCGTACCGCCACCTATACCAACTTGGATCCGAATGTTTACACATTCCGCGTAAAAGGTTCGAATCACGACCTGGTCTGGAATGAGGAAGGCGCTTCAGTGCAGATCGTAATTACACCCCCGTTCTGGGAGCGATTATGGTTCAAGGCGCTGGCGGTCATACTGCTGGGCGGGCTGGTCATCGGATTGATACGATGGCGCATCAATTCCGTTCAGATGCGCAACAAAGAACTGGCGGAATTGGTCGAAAAACGAACCGCGGAACTGAAACACAAGAACGCCGAAATCGTCGCAACGCTGGAAAGCCTGAAGCAGACGCGCGACCAGCTGATCCAGGCTGAAAAAATGTCCTCGCTCGGCCAGATGGTTGCCGGCATCGCCCATGAAATCAATACGCCGCGCGCGACAGTCGACCATTATGTTTTTGTAATGAACCGCAAAATAGCCGACGCGCTCCAGAAAAATGATGCGGAACAAATCCGCGCGCTGTTCAAGAACATGGTCGAAGAAATCCTGCCTTCAATAAAATTAGCCAATGAACGCATCGGCGAAATCGTTGACGGACTGCTGAATTTCACTCGGATGGACCTGTCCGAATTCCGCCAGGCGGACATTCATGCAATGATTAATTCCGTTTTGATTATCCTTAAGAATATTTACAAAGGCCGGATCGAGATCATCCGGGAATTTGCGCAGATACCGCCGGTTGAATGCTATCCCGGCCAGATCAGCCAGCTTTTCATGAATATTATCCTGAACGCGATCGAGTCGATACCCGCCGGCGGATATATCCGCGTGTCCACCGAAATGACCGATGAAAGCAAAACCCTCCTCGTCCGGATCAAGGATACCGGCACCGGTATGCCGCAGGACGTGAAACTGAAAATATTCGACCCGTTCTTCACAACCAAGGAACTCGGTAAAGGCAAGGGATTGGGATTATCGGTTGCCTACAGCATCGTCGGGAATCATCAGGGACGCATCGAATTTGACAGCGCGCTTGGCGAAGGAACGGAATTCCATATCTATCTTCCGGTTACTCAGGGCGGTAAAGCCTGAAAAAAAACTTGCTGATCGGGTTCAGCCACAATGCATGGAAACAAAGTCCGAATGAGGGATGATTTTAATACAAGATTTCTCACTCCCTTCGGTCGCTCGAAATGACAAGACAGGCGGGTCGCTCGAAATGACAAGACAGGCGGGTCGCTCGAAATGATCCCTCGGCTTCACTCGGGACAGGCTCACCGACTTCGCTGCGCTTCGCTTGGGACAAGCGGCGGGATTCAAGGCAAAAAAAAAGGCAAACCGATAAGCACGAAAAATAAATAAAAATGAAAAAAGCGGTTCAGCCCGTTTTAACCATCAGTAAGATTTTCCGATTTACAGAGAAATACTGATATGCCCCGCTTCCCACAATTTGCCGACAGAATACTGTCGTTGCCCGGTTCGGTCTACGAACGCTTCTCCGCTCAGCTGAAGCGGCACGGGAAGGATCTGGTCAAACTTCATATCGGCGACACTTATCAGCACCCTTACTACCCTGTGCCACTTAGCGACCATCTGACCGGCATGTATCCGGATTACAACCGGTACTGCAACACGTTCGGAGTGGATCCGCTTCGGACAACGCTGGCGGAAAAACTCAACGAGGATAATGGTTTTCATATCATGAGAGAAAATATCCTCGTGACCGGCGGAGCGGTACAGGCCCTGAACATCGCCGTTTCGGCATTTGTCAATCCTGGCGAGGATGTCATGACGCTGACGCCCTGCTGGCCGTTCTTTCCGGGCATTGTCCGGCTGACCGGCGCGAATGCGCTGGAAGTTCCGTTTTATATACGACTGCGCAAAGAGCCCGGCATGGACGTCCGGTCTTATCTCGAAAGCTGCCTGACGCCTCAAACCACGGCGCTGTA
>JBBIRG010000309.1:0-3817 GCA_037441945.1 Bacteroidota bacterium
CGCGACCACCGACGAGGAATACCAGAAAAACATCGCGAAAAGCGGTGCTTTTGAACGGCGGTTTACGCGTATTACGATCTTCGAGCCGGTGAAGGACGACACAATGAAGATCCTTGAACACCAGCGGCCGAAACTCGAGGACTTTTTTCATGTTACCATTTCCGAACGGACGATGCGCGTCGTATACGATCTTTCCGACCAGTATATCAAGAACCGCTACATGCCCGACAAGGCCTGCGACATCATTGAGCGTGCGTGCATCAAGGCCAGCTTGTCGCGCCCGAACGACAGCAAGGACACCGTTCCCGTCGAGGAACGGCATGTGGTTCAGTCCATTGCGCAAGTCACGCGCATCCCCGAAGGCAACATTCACATCGACGCACTGAGCGGCATGATGTCGCTCGAGGACCGCCTCCGGTCAAGAGTCGTCGGACAGGATGAGGCCATCCAGAAAGTCACCGAAGTCGTGCGTATGACGAAAAGCGGGCTGGACGTGAACCCGGAACGTCCGGACGGCGTGTTTCTTTTCGTCGGCCCTACCGGCGTCGGAAAAACGGAACTCGCCAAGGCGCTAGCCGAAGCCCTCGAAGGAAGCGAAAAAAGACTCGTCCGCATTGATATGTCCGAATACAACGACCAGTACGCGCTCTCCAAGCTCATCGGCACCGCGCCGGGATTCGTGGGATACAACGACGAAGGCCGCCTTACCAAAGCCGTCCGCGAAGACCCATCCGCCGTGATCCTGCTGGATGAAATCGAAAAAGCGCACACAAAAATCTACGAAGCGTTTCTCCAGGTGTTCGACGACGGACGCATGACCGACGGCAAGGGTCAGACGATTTCATTCTCGCATACCACCATCATCATGACGTCGAACCTCGGTTCCGATACCATCTACGGGAAAATCAAAATGGGTTTCGGCGGCGCGAACGTTGATGAAAACAAGGAAATCGCCGAAAGCATCAACTCCGCCCTGCGGAAACATTTCTCGCCGGAATTTTTAAACCGAATTGACGATATCATTGTCTTCAAGGCTTTAGATATTGAAACGCTGAAAAAAATTGCCCTGCAGAAAATCCGGATCATCACGAAACGTTTCGAGGATAAGGACGTGCGCATTAACATTGATGAATCGGCTGTGGATTTGTGCGTTCAGGGACTGGATTTCCGGCGTGAAGGCGCCCGCGGAGTCAACCGCGCTCTCGAAGACCTGATCTCGCGCCCGCTTTCGCGGATTATGATCCGGAACCCGTCCTGCCGCGCCTATAATATCCAGAGGCACGGCGATGAAATCGTGATCCTGCGAGGCGCTTAAAATAACAACAGGAGTCATTTTTGGAAATCATCATACCCGACACAAACATACTTGTCGTTCTGCCGCAAGCCGTATTGTTATTCGGCGCGCTGGCCGTTTTAATCAGCGGCGCGTTTTTTCCATCGGTACGGCCCGCATTAAGTTATGCGTCATTCGGTTTTCTCGCGGTTACGCTGCTGCTGTGGTCGCTCTGTTGTTATTCGCCGGTCGTGGCGTTCAGCGGCATGGTGACGATCGACGCAGTAACGACCCCGTTTGGTATGGTGATCCTGGCCGGTTCCTCGCTGATCGCTCTGATGACGCACCAGGCGGTCGATCTGAAAAAAACGGCGGAATTTTACGCTGTCCTGCTTTTGGCAACCGTCGGAATGATAGTAATGATTTCCAGCCGCCATCTCATGGTGATTTATCTCGGGCTTGAAATCCTCTCGATCGCGATCTACATCCTGACCGGCATGAACCGCACGCGCGTGCGTTCGCTGGAAGCGGCGCTGAAATATTTTTTTCTCGGCGCGTTCGCTTCCGCGTTTTTCCTCTACGGCATTTCGCTGACGTACGGCGTGACGGGCAGCATGAACCTCGCGCAAATCCGCCATTTTCTTGACTTGCACAACATGCTCGGCGACCCGCTTACGCTGGCCGGACTGGGACTTCTGATGGCCGGACTCGCGTTCAAAATCGCTCTGGTTCCCTTTCATATGTGGACGCCCGACGTGTACGAAGGTTCGCCCGCGCCGGTCACCGGATTCATCGCTACCGTTCCCAAGACCGCGGCGTTTGCCGTGTTCATCCGGATCTTTGCAGACGCGATTGCTCCGCTCTACCTCAACTGGTCGGATGTGCTCTACGTCCTCTGCATAGTAACTATCATCGGAGGCAATCTCCTGGCGCTGATCCAGAACGACGTCAAGCGCATGCTGGCGTATTCCGGTATCGCGCACTCCGGTTATGTAACCATGGTCATTCTCGCCGCGCCCGTTCTGAACGAACCTTCGCGCATCATAACCGCGATTGTTTTTTATATTTTGATTTACATCCTGATGAACCTGATCCTGTTCGGCGTACTTCATGCGATGGAACACGCCAACGGAAAAAACATAAAAATTGACAGGCTTTCGGGAATGGCGAAATCGCGTCCGTTTTTAGCCGCCGTTATGACGCTTGCTCTGATGTCGCTCGCGGGCATTCCGCTGACCGGGGGATTCATCGCCAAGGTGCAGATTTTCGCCATATCGCTGAACGCCGGATATACCGGTCTGACCGTCATCGCGGTCCTTACCGTAATCGTTTCCGTTTACTATTACCTGAACCTAGCCGTTAAAATGTATTTCCGCGAACCTGAAGAAAATTTCAATTCAATCGATATGCCCCCCGCCGCCAAAGCCGCAATGGTTATTTGTTCGGCTGGAATACTACTGCTGGGAATCTTTCCCTCATTGTTAATCCAATAACGATACAGCCATGCAAGAGAAAGCGCTCAGTCCGGTTTCACTGATTGTTTTCATTGTCATTTTTAACCTGACCATTATTAGCGGCCAGGAACTGACGTGCGTGTACTCGAAACAAACAGATGCGCGCTTTGTTACCCCGATTCCGAAACAGCCGCCTTCCTGTCACGATTCATGGCTCGGACGGGATAAGATTCTGCATTTCACTTTCAGCATGTTTCTGTACACGGGAAGTTATGCCGTTCAGAAAGACGCTATGGGCGTAAAAAAACCAGCCGTGTATTCAGCGGGTTTTACTTTTTCTATCGGTCTTGGAAAAGAAATTTTTGACCGTTCCCGTCCGCCGAATTTTTTCAGCTGGAAAGATGTACTGTGGAACTGCGCGGGAATCGGAACAGGGTTTGTTCTGACGAATATATTTTATAAGTGAATGTTTTGTTATTCTCTTTAATCGAAAGAATTCCCCGATGCTTGCGTCGGGGTGGTATTTTTCGTATTATTGTTCATGAGCGAACATGTTTTCAAACAGCATAATAAAACTCTATTACTTTATCATATTGTTTGTCCGGCAAAGTATCGTAAGAAAGTATTTTCGGTTGAGGTATCCAAAACACTCAAAGAAATATGTATCGAAATATCTTTGCGATATGAAATAAAATTTATTGAGATAGGAGCTGATGAATCATATACATTTTTTGATTCAAAGTGTTCCTGTATTATCGGTGACAGAAATAGTAACAATGATAAAAAATATTACAGCAAGAGAACTTTTCAAAAAACATAAAGAAATAAAGAAACTTCTTTGGGGTGGTAATATTTGGACAAGTGGTTATTATGCCAACAGGGTTGGTCAATATGGGAATGAAAAAGTAATTCAAAATTATGTAAAGTCACAAGGTAAAACATATAATCAGATTTTTAGAGACCAGTTGTCATTATTTGACTAAATGTGCCATAAGGCGCATTTGATACCCCGCTGCTTGCGGCGGGGTAGTTCATTAAGTTCATTTAAATATGAAAAATTGTCAAATAGTCTTTCTTTGTAGAATCAATA
>JBBIRG010000310.1:0-3806 GCA_037441945.1 Bacteroidota bacterium
AATATCCAAGTTATCCTCGCGCTGACTGCCTCCGATGATCTCGCCGTAACCTTCCGGCGCGAGCATATCCATCGCCAGGGCCTTGTCGGGTTCGCTGGGGTCGCGTTTCATGTAGAACGCTTTTATGGCCGATGGATAATGGTGAACAATGACCGGCTTGTCAAATTTATCAGAAATGGCTGTTTCATCGGGCGCTCCGAAATCGTTGCCGTAATCAAACGCCAGTCCATTTTCTTTGATAATCTGAACCGCCTCGTCATAATGAAGTTTCGGGAACGGCGCCTTGACATTTTCTAATTTGGATGTATCGCGTTCAAGTATTTTAAGCTCCTCAGCTCTTGTTTTCAACACAGTCTGAACGATATATTCGATAAAATCCTCAGCCAGTTCCATATTATCATAGAGGTCATTAAAAGCGACTTCGGGTTCGACCATCCAGAATTCGGTGAGGTGCCGGCGTGTTTTTGATTTTTCAGCCCTGAACGTCGGACCAAAACAATAAACCTTCCCGAACGCTAGCGCCCCGGCTTCAGCATATAACTGTCCGCTCTGGGTCAGGTAAGCTTTGGTATCAAAATAATCCGTCGCAAAAAGCGTTGATGTGCCCTCACAAGCGGCCGGCGTGAAAATGGGCGTATCGATCAGGATAAATCCGCGGTTATCAAAAAAATCGCGGATTGCTTTGATCACGGTATGGCGTATACGGAGAATCGCGTACTGGTTTTTTGACCTCAGCCAGAGATGCCGGTAATCCATTAGAAACTCGATGCCGTGTTCCTTAGGCGTGATCGGGTAATCAACAGCCAGGTGAAGCAGTTGAACGCCGGTTACCTGGATTTCATACCCATTAGGGGCGCGGTGATCTTTATGGACCTTACCGGTTACCGCAACCGACGATTCCTGAGTCAGGCTCTCAGCGACAGCGACGATATCAGCCGGCAGCTCAGGCTTATACAGCGTTGTCTGAATGATGTTTGTTCCGTCGCGAACCAGCAGGAATTGGATTTTTCCGCTGGAACGCTTATGATAGACCCACCCTCTGATTGTTATCTCTTCCCCGTCCGGAATTTTTGCGTTAAAAATATCCTCAATATAAATCCGGTTTGGCATTCGTTTCTCCTGCGTTTTAATTCGTTTGAAATGTCTGAATGTCTTTTTCCCAGTTCCGGTTGGACAACTCGCCCTTGGCATTGGAATGAATCAGTTGGTAAATACCGCTGCCGTCCTTGTCGGCAAATATGAATTCCGTCTGCGTAGGCTGATCTTTTAACTGGTAATAATACCATCGCTGATAGGGTTTTGAACGCGTTTCAAAATCGCGTTTTTCAATTTGCGCCGGAGATCCATAAATGATGTAAACGCGTCCCATATCCGTTTTCCATCCCTGCCGATTCGGCGTTGAAAAACGCTGATTGGCTTCCGCGTAGCGTTTATAATATTCAATTAAGTTTTCATTCGTCTTCGTGCCGGGCGACGGGTCGCGTTCTTTCCAGAAACGGTCAAAAAACTTTTTCTTTCCCTCAAAATCCAGCAACTTAAGCGTTTTTCTGTCCTGATCATTCATGATATAATAAACGACATTTTCGGCGAGTTCCATGCTGATAATATCCAGATCTTTGAAAAAGGAATCAAAATCGGTGATCTCAGAGAGCGATTCGCCTTCATGATACAGTATGAACAGTTTTTTTGACATCGCCACAGACTGATTCGCCGGGTCTTTAACCCGAACCGTCAGATAATATCTCCCGCTCGGTAGTGAAATCACATTGAAAGAATGCATCAGTACCGCTGTTTCACCTGATTTTTTATAGGTTTTGACCGGTATTTCCTTGATTACGCTTCCAGTTTCATCTGTAATGATAAACTCCGCGGTATAATTTTCCGCGCCTCCGCTTTTTTTCTGAAATTGAAGATTATAAATTTCGGCATATAAGAATAATCGCGGCATATTCGTACCGTATATTTTGGAGGGATTCGGTACGACGGTGAATCCGTTTTTATAAAACAACTCCTCCGGTTTATCGCTTTTGTTAATTTGCGTAGACAGCTGAATATCGCTGATCTGCAGTTCCCGGCTCCGGTAATCCGGCAGTTCCACCTGGTGTTGCTGGTATCCCCAGCGATTAGAATCATACATATCGGTTATGCGGATAGTAAGCTGATATTTCGATGGCTTGATGGCAAAATTGGATTCAAACAGTAAAGGAATGTCTGTGAGTGTGTCATTAGCCGTTATTTTTTCGTCGATATGAGTTGTCCATTTCTTATTCTCAGTCCGGGTTGTATCTTTCATATCTACAAATTTGACGTCCACTGAAAAACTGGCTGTATAAAACGAATCGCGGGGCAGAAATTTAAGGAGATTTCGGGGCATGTAAAAAAACAATTGATAATACGTAAGTTCATCGTTCTGGAAATATTTAAAATGGCTGTCCTGGAAATAAAAAATCAGGCTTCCTTTATTCTGACTATTTTGTTGTTGCGGTATAGCTGGATAAACCGAAAACAGCGAAAGGATCAAAACGGAAAACAATAACTTATTCATAATATCTCCCAATTTATTTTTTAAAATATAGGTATAACTTTTAATAATCAATACATCTGTTGAAAAATTATCGTCCGTCTTTTAGAACAGGCTGAATCGGCCCTTCGATATTGCCTTCGATAAACTGCCGGACAACCGGGTCCTCGGTTTTTTTTAATTCATCCGGCGCGCCCATAAACCGGACAACGCCGTAATGAAGCATCGCCACATGATCAGAAATTTTATATACGCTTTTCATATCATGCGTTACAACAATGGAGGTTATTTTTAGTTCCGCGTTCAGGCGGATGATTAAATCGTCAATAATAGCCGTCATGATCGGATCAAGACCGGTGGTCGGCTCATCGTAGAGGACATACTGGGGATCCATCGCCAACGCGAGCGCAAGACTGACCCGTTTTTTCATCCCGCCGGATAATTCGGAGGGTTTGTATTTTTCAACCCCCGGCAAACCGACCATTTCGAGAAGCAGGGCTACTTTTTTCCGAATGTCGCTTTCTTTCATGTTGGTATGTTCATGAAGGCCAAGACTGATATTTTCATAAACATTCATCGAATCAAACAGTGCGCCGTTCTGAAAAACAAATCCGATTTTTTTTCTGACTTTATACAATTCCTGCGTATTCAGTTCGCTCAGATCGTCGTTTCCGATTAATACTTGTCCCTGATCTGGCTTCAGCAGAGCGACAACATGTTTCAGAAGCACGCTTTTCCCGCAGCCGCTGCGGCCGACAACGGTTGTAATTTTTCCTTTTTCAAAATTCAGGTTAACGCCGGCCAAAATGCGCTTCCGCTGAAAGGATTTTTTTAAATTAATGAGTCGTATCATCCGATAAATCAGGTTAATAGAACCGACGCCAGGATATAGTCGTTAATTAATATCGCGGCGGAAGATAGAACAAACGCGCGAATGGTCGCCTGGCCGACGCCTTCCGCGCCGCCTTCGGTGGAAAATCCAACATAACAGCCGATCAGCGCCGTAGAACCGCCGAACATAAAAGCCTTCGTTAAGCTGGTCTGGATATCCGAAATCAGTAAATACCTCTGGGCGTTGGCTAAGAATGATTGCGGCATCACGTCAAATACCGTATATCCGATAAATACCGCGCCCAGGATAGCGACAAAATTTGCAAACGTCACCACGACCGGCATCATCACTAATCCGGCGACAATGCGCGGATTAGCCAGATAACGCACGGGATTAATGGCCATAGTCTGCAGGGCGTCAATTTGTTCGGTAACTTTCATCGTCCCGATTTCT
>JBBIRG010000311.1:0-3296 GCA_037441945.1 Bacteroidota bacterium
ACGTTGGCGATCATTGCCTATAAACAGCCAATCTCCCGTTCGGAAATCGAGAAAATCCGCGGGGTCAACGCCGACTGGACGCTGCGTTCCCTGATGGAAAAAAACCTGGCGACCGTCGTCGGCCGAGAGGACGCTCCCGGGCGGCCGTTGTTATTCGGTACGACACGGCAGTTCCTTGAACATTTCGGGCTTAACGCCATTTCCGAATTGCCGAAATTAAAAGAGATCGAGGATATCATCCGCGAAGACAAGGAATTCGCGCAGACCATGGAATTTGATTTCGGGCAACCTCCGCTTCAGGCCTCAGAAGAAGCTAGTCCGGCGAATCAGCCGGAAGAAGCCGCAGTACCCGAAACGGAGTTAAGCCATGACCAATAAAACTAACCGGTTCTTTTTGTCCATCATTTAAAAGAGGCCGCTATGAACCTTTTGGCATTAAAAGATTATCCATGGATCGTCAGTTCCGATGTTCCATGGAAAAGCTTAAACAAAGACATTTCCGAGGCCAAGGTCGTATTGATCACGACATCCGGGCTGTACCAGTGGCAGACACAGAAGCATTTCAATCTCGCCGAAGAAGGCGGCGACGTTTCTTTCCGCGAACTGAAACGTCCGGTCGAACAGACCGAATCGCGTTATTCACATAAGAGCCAGGAATGGCTGCGCCCGGCGCTGCTCGACATGAACTGTACTTTTCCCATCGACCGGCTGATGGATCTGACGCGCGAACGCCGCATCGGATCGGTGTCGGAATCACACTTCAGCGTGATGGGGGAAATTGAAAACCCGCAGAAACTGATTGATGATACCGCGCCGAAATTAGTGAAACTGCTTCAGAAATACCTGATCGATATCGCGATCATATGCCCGGTGGGTCCGCTGGATCATCAGACGGGCGGCATTATCGCGCGCGAACTGGAAGAGGAGGGCATCTGCACGGTCATGGTCGCATCGCTGAAATCGGTCTGCGAGAATATTAAACCGCCGCGGACGGTACTGGTGCGTTTTCCGTTCGGGCAACTGTTCGGAGCGCCGTTCGACCTTACGACGCAGAAGGAAGTGCTGGCTGAATGCCTGATCCATATCAAATCCATACGCGAACCGGGAGAAATCGCGCCGCTGAACCTGACCTGGCAAAGCTCCGTGGAACGCGCGCTGAAATCCATGCCCAACCTGTTCCAGCTGCTGAGCCGGAACCCTGAAAAAATCAGGGAACCCCTGGATAAAAAGAAAATCTCCGCCGATAAATTTTAACGGGAACCCATTATGCGACTCCGACTTAACCGGTATCTGGCCATGGCCGGCATTGCCAGCCGGCGCGCCTGTGAAGACCTTATCCGGCAGGGACTCGTCGAGGTCAACGGAAAACCCGTTCATCTGCTTTCGACTGAAATCGATCCTGAAAAAGACCGAATTACTTTTGACGGGCGTCCGGTTAAAGTTGAGAGTAAGCACCTCTACATCCTTCTTCACAAGCCGCTGAATTACATTACAACGGCCGATGACGAAAAAGGCCGCGATTCGGTGCTCGATCTGATCAATATCGCCGAAAGGGTTTTTCCGGTCGGCCGCCTCGATTACGATACCACCGGCCTGCTGCTGGTAACCAACGACGGCGAACTCGCGCACCGGCTGATGCATCCGAAATACGGCGTGGATAAAACCTATCTGGCCGAACTGAACGCGAAAATTACCGATGAACAGATGGCTAAACTCCGGAAGGGCATCCGCCTGTCGGACGGTTTGACGGCGCCTTGCAAGGCGGTGAAAATCGGAAAAGAACTTGTTGAAATCACCATTCATGAAGGGCGGAACAAGCAGGTCAAACGCATGTTCCGCAAACTCGGATTTAAAGTCCGCGCACTGCACCGCGTCCGTTACGGGCCGATATCCCTGGGAAAGCTGAAATACGGGCAGTGGAGGCACCTGAAACCATTTGAAACCGAAGCGCTGAAACAAATCGCGGGAATGATACCGGATGAACAAAAAACTGATCATCACGATCGACGGGCCGGCCTGATCGGGAAAAAGCACGACGGCTAAAGCCCTCGCCAGAAAACTCGGATACATTTATTTAGATACCGGGGCGATGTACCGCGCGATCGCGCTTTATGTGCTCAGGCGGAATATTAATCCGGAAGATTCCGGTGCGGTTTCGCGCGCGCTGCCGGAAATACAGATTGACCTTCGCTATCAAGACCAGCAGCAGGTTACGTACCTGAACGGCTGTGATGTATCCGATGCTATCCGTACGCCGGAAGCGACGCTGGCGGTCAGTCCGGTTTCGGCTATGAAAGAAGTCCGGCGGTTCCTGGTGCGGCAGCAGCAGTATATTGCGCGTGACGGCGGTTATATTGTCGACGGCCGCGATGCCGGGACCGTGATTTTTCCAGGCGCGGATATCAAGTTTTTCCTGACCGCCGCCGTAGAAGAACGCGCCAGGCGACGTATGAGAGACCTGGAGAAACAGAATGTGCGCGTATCGTTAGAGGAGATGACCGCTGAAATCAACCGCCGGGACCAGTATGACACGAACCGCGCCGAAAGTCCTTTAATCAGGGCGGAAGGCGCCATCGAAATTGATAATACATCCATGTCCATTGACGAACAAACCGAATTTATGCTGCAATATATTCAAGAGAAATTCTGAGCGGCCGGTTTCATGCTTTTTACATCCCGTACCCTGTATCTTACATTTTTTGCGGCACTGACAGCTCTCGGAGGTACCGTGCATGAACCTCTGATGTGGGCCGGCATTTTTTTAGCAGCTGCAATTCTGCTGACAGCAGTCGCGGAATATTTATTAATTCCGAAAGCGGAATCCCTGCAAGCCGTGCGCATTTATCCGAAAAAGTTCTCATTCGGTTCCGATCATGCCATCCGGCTGGAGATTCAGAATTATTCCGGACATAAGCTGGAAATTCAGGTTTTGGATGAACCGCCGGCCGAATTTGGCCTGCGCGACGTAAAGTTTGAAACGGCGCTTCCGGACCGGGAGAAGGATATTTTTGCATATACCGTTTGCCCGCGGCAGAGAGGCGTTTTTCAGTTCGGACGTCTTCATATTGTCGTGGGTTTTTCATACCCCGGTCTTGCCCGGAAACATCACGCTTACTTGCAGCCGGCGGAAATTAAGGTTTACCCGGGATACAACGCCCTCCGTCAGAGCGACCTGATAACGCTGCGGGGTAAACTGCAGACCAGCGGCGTAAGAACCGTCCGCCAGATCGGCATCGGTACGGATTATGAAAGCCTTCGCGAGTATTCACCCGATGATGAGTACCGCCGTATCAACT
>JBBIRG010000311.1:3326-3800 GCA_037441945.1 Bacteroidota bacterium
ACGACCAACTACCAGATCGAAAAAAGCCAGAACGTGATCGTCATGATGGACGCCGGCCGGCTGATGGGCGCCACGTCTCTGGGCATGTCGAAATTAGACCACGCCGTCAACGCGGCGATGCTGCTGTCGAACCAGGTGATCAAAAACGGAGATCTGGCCGGGCTGATGATCTTTTCAAACGCGATCCACAGTTATCTGCCGCCGAAAAGAAGCAAAACGAGGCTGGGACAGATCGCCGACCAGCTGTCCGTCGTAAAGAGTGATTTTCATGAATCGGATTATTTCGCCGCTTTTGAATTCATTAAAACCAAATGCCACCGCCGCTCGCTGATCGTCCTTTTTTCGGAAATCATCGACGATCATTCTTCCGCCATGCTGATTGGCGGGATATTGCGACTGTATCCCAAGCATTTGTGCCTGTGCGTGCTGATGAAAGACCGGTTGATGGAACAATCCGTGAATATTCGAGTCAAT
>JBBIRG010000312.1:0-3790 GCA_037441945.1 Bacteroidota bacterium
GACGGGTGGTTCATCAGACGAAGGAAGAACTACAAAGTCATATCATCCGGTATCTGAGATCGATTTAAAAAGAGCGGATCGTGTGATCAGTTATTTCCATGCACCAACAACCCGATATGCCTTGTAATGTCTATACTATTATGAAACGATTAGCAATACAACACTTCGCACAAAAAACAACAGTTGCTTACCTCTTAGTTGAGGTTTTTAGTGAAGACAATATATCGTTTAAAATACCGTTTAAGCCGGTTTGGTAAGCAGTTTTTTCTTCTCTTTCAGAAAAAATTCCTTAAAGGTTTTTTTCAGGTTTTCGGTATTTCCCGATTCGACGTAATTCTTCTGAATGCCCGCTTTGACCACCGCCGTTTCAATGACGTCATAGCCCAGCATCAGTTCCATTTCCATCACGGCGAAGGTCGTATCGCTATTGTCCGATTGGCTGTATTCGCTGACTTTACAGCCCCGGAGCGTGGTCGATTCATTCATGGTCTGTTCGATCGCTTTGCCGTATTCCTCGGCGTTGACGTTTCCAGAAAAAAGAGAAGGTTGTTTCTGAATAAAAAGCGCGATCAGTTTTTTGGCTTCAGCCGCAAGCGTGTTAATCATTTCCTTGCGTCCTTTGAGTTCAGCCTGCGAGCGCGCGTTGGATTCGATTTTCAGCGTTGAAGAGCCAACGGCTTCGTAAACGAGTTCGTCTAATTCGGTCGCCCCTTCATTGTCCTTTGTTACAACCTGCTTGGTTGTGTCTTTCGGCGTTACCGGCCCGGTTTTACCCGGATCGTCGGTTTTCTGCGCCGGACAAGCCGTCAACAAAAATGTAAAAAGCGCTCCGAGTATAATTAATTTGTTCATGGCGATTTCCCCGATGGTTGGTTATTTAAAACGAAAGGGATTGACGCTTTGTTTGGCGTCAATCCCGTTAAACGTTTCCATTTTACGTTATGATTACTTTAACGCGTCGCTCAAACCTTTGAAAATTTCAGCGGACGCTTCTTTGCTGAGGTTCTGCAGGGCGACGATGCCGGCTTTTTCAGCGGCGCCGACGGAGATTCCGCGAACCTGTTCCTTGCTGCTGGTCGCGATGACTTTCCCGGTTTCAAGATCGATCGCGCGGATGGAGCAATTAGCCCAGGCCGAAACACGGTTGGACGATCCGCCCCCGCCGTAGGGATTGGACGATCCGCCGACCGACTCCATGGCTTTGGCCGATCCGATGACGAGAACGTCGGCGACGGTTTTCAGGGCATTCGCGACGACGTCGTCGCTGCTGTTGCCTTCGGCGGCGGACTTGGCGGCTTCACGGTTCACGGCGCGGAATACTTCGCTCTTGTCAATGACTTTGAATTTATTGGAGGTCAACGATTTCAGGATACCGTCTTCGACGATGGATTTATCCTGAGCCTTGCCGATGTTTTCTTCGAAGACAAGGACGACGATCTTGGTGATAGCCGATCCCTTGGCTGTAAACGTGAAGTCCTTGAACACTAGGCGCGCTTTTTCGACGGCGCCCGGAAGCTGTTGCTGGAACGCTTCAAATTCGCTTACGTTCAGCCCGATGCGGACTTTATTCTGCCCGCTTGGATTGACGGTTTCAACGGAATGGACGGTGAATTTCGCCGCGCCGGTTCCGTCGGTTTTGGAAGCTTCATCCGCTTTGACAACCGTCGGTGCAACCGAATAGGACGCGAGATTAGCGTTCTTTACGGCAATGACGGATCCGGCTTTATCATAAACAAGCTTTGCAACTAACGGAGCCGCCAGCGGTTCGCCTTTCACGCCCTTCTGCATATCTCCGCTGACAATGTCCACGCGCATTTTGCCGAGCAGGTTCTTCAATTGCGTATCAAATGTAGCGCGGACGGATACGCTCTTTCCGGAACCGTCAATATCGCCTTCGATCGGTTCTTTGTTGATCAGTTCGGCGATAACGATTTCCTTGGCGCCTTCAAAATACTGGTTCAGCGCGAGATAATAATCGCCGCTGTTTTCAGCTTTCTTCGCTTCCAGATAATAGGTCTTGGCGATATTCAGCGCTTTTTTCATGCGTTCGGCGAACTGGCGTTCGACTTCAGCTATGGAAATTTCGCAGTAGGCGTAAACTTTTTTAGATTTTTTATCGGTGTGAAATTCGACTTTTAAATTTTTCAGCGTTTCCTGCGAAAAGGATTCGGTGACGGAACTGAAAGTTTCGTTGTAATCCGTCGCTCCGCCTTTGGTGGTTTCTTCCATGACGCTGGTGACTTTGCTGGAAATTTCCGAACGGATCGCGCGGATGATCATGGCGCGGGCTTCGCTTTCAGCTTTCTTCATATCTTCAGAATTGTTGTTGCTCTGCGCGATCCCGCCGAGGCCCTGATAGTACCCGTTACATTTCGGCATGTTGGGAAGGGTTTTAACCCAGTCTTTGCCGCAGGTGATTCCCTGCTGTCCGCCTGTGGCTACGCTTCCGACCTCGTCTTTGGCTGTGCTGGTAATGACGTCTTTGCCGGTTGTTTTGGCGCCGCCGTCGTCGGTTTTTGTGACGACTTCATCTTTTTCTTCAACCGCCGCGCCGCCGGATTTGTTCCAGTTGTTGATCGCTTTGTCCAATGCGGCAAGCGCTTTATCGGCGCTGAGTTTTACGCCCTTGATCTTGTTCTGCGCGGCGTCGTTAGCCACCTGGTCTTTGAACGCTTTTTCAAGGTCGGCTTTTCTCAGGACGGCCTTGGCGTAAAATTTAATTTCTTTCTTTCCGATTTTTTCGCCTTTGGAGGGCCAGTATTCTTCGATTTTTACGTTTTTCAGCGTCATGCTGGTCATAGTCTGCGTGATTTCGCTGAAATATTCCTGCGCGGCGGAAGACGATCCCTGATCGGTTGTCGTGGTGGCTTCTTCCATGAAATTCGTGGTCAGGCTCTGCACGTTGGTTTCGATAACGCGCGCGATTTTGACGCGAGCGTCCTGTTCCGCCTGGCTTTTGGCTTTCATTTCCGTCAAGCCCTGTCCGATTCCGGCGCCGATGATGACGTCCTCATAGAGACCGGGTTTGGATATCCATTCCGGGCGGGCGTCTTTGGAATCTTTTTTCTTCTTTTGCGCGTTTGCATCCGTGTTCATGACGAACATTACGATGAGCAAAAGACTCGTGATAACCAGTAGTCGTTTCATGGTGGGTTCTCCTTATTTTGTTTAGTTTAAATGAATAATATCTTAAACAAGTAAATGATTATTTTATTAACATCATTTTCTTCGATTTCACGAACGTCTTATCGGCGGATTTCGCGACGATACGATAAATATATATTCCACTCGTAACCTGACTGCCCTTATCATTTTTCCCGTTCCAGTTCAGCGAATAATATCCGGCGGACTGTTGTTTATTCACGAGCGTCATGACTTCCTGGCCGAGAATGTTGTAGATTTTAACGGTGACTTTGCTGTCATAAGGGATTTGATAACGAATCGCCGTCGTCGGATTAAAAGGATTTGGATAATTCTGAAAGATTGCAAATTCTTTAGGAGTCATTGACCTTGTACGCTTTGAAACCCCGGAAAACAGACCGCTTAATGTCTCATCCGTCTTTACCTTATAATCAGAAACGCTCTTATTCCAGGTTCTGGATTTATGAATCCTGCTTCCGGCTGATTTTGCCAATCGACCGCCTGATTGAAGCAGAACATTCGTTTCGATATCCACCGATGAATAAACCGAATCCGTAAAGTACATCGTTTCCTCTCTCCATGCATCATGATTTTCAATCGAGGCTGTGTAATCGCCTCCGGCGGTCAGGCAGCGGAGCGATAAACGCTT
>JBBIRG010000313.1:0-3779 GCA_037441945.1 Bacteroidota bacterium
GATGGTGACCTGACCATGAAAGGGGTTACCAAAAACGTGAGATTAGACGCCGTATACCGCGGGCAGGTCAAAGACCCATGGGGCGGCACACTGGCCGGTTGGAAAGCGAAAGGTTCTTTGGACCGCTTTGATTACGGCCTCATATGGAACAAACTGATTGAAAGCGGCGGACTGGTGGTTGGCCGCACCGTGGAGATGGATTTCAACATCGAACTGGTAAAACAATAACCGCCCAACATTTCGACTTCTACTCCTCCTCTTAAAAGAAATAAGGGAGTCTTTGCAACAACAGAAAGGCTCCCTTTCTTCTTTTTATACCATACAGAAAACCTTTTAAGGCCGGCCTCATCGTTGTTTGTGAATCTGCGGCAGTTTTTTCAACCAGTCGGCATCTGACAAAATCATTGCAGTCTATCCGCCAAATGATTATATTGCGCGGATGATGAACGATAACCCGACATTGCGCATCAGCGAAATTTTTTTCAGCCTCCAGGGCGAATCCACTCACGCCGGAAAACCCTGCCTTTTCATCCGCCTGTCCGGATGCAATCTCCGCTGTCATTACTGCGATACAACTTTTGCCTGGCACGAAGGACAAATCATGGAAATACAAACCATAATAAGCGCGATCCGCGATTATCCCTGCCGCTTGGTAGAAGTCACAGGCGGAGAGCCTCTGCATCAGCAGGCGGTTCATTCACTGCTGTCAACGCTCTGCGATCTTGATTATCAGGTTCTTCTGGAAACAAATGGCAGTTATCCTATTGATGATTTAGACCCGCGCGTGATCCGAATCATGGATATGAAATGCCCGTCCAGCGGGATGGAACCGCATAACCGCTATGACAATCTGAACAAACTGAAGCAACATGACGAACTGAAATTTATCATCGCCGATCGCCGGGATTTTAACTGGTCTCTGGAAATTCTGAACCGATACCCTGAATTGACAAAGATCACCGCGGTGCTGTTCTCCCCGGTTCACGGCCGATTAGCGCCCGAAGAACCGGCGGAATGGATCAAAGACAGCGGTATCTCGCTGCGTTTTCCGAATACCCGTCTGCAGGTCGCGCTTCATAAATATATCTGGCCAGGCCGGTCACAAGGAGTTTAATCATGTCCGAACGAATCATCACTCTTTCCAAAACATTCCGCTGGGAAATGGCGCACCGTTTGCAGTTTCATCAATCAGGCTGCCGGAACATTCACGGTCATTCCTACGAAATGGACGTGATCATCAGCGGCGAGCCCGATGAAAACGGAATGCTGCTGGAATACGGACTGCTCAAAGCCCGTGTAAAGCCGGTCGTTGACGAACTTGATCACGCTTTTTTATGCTGCAGCCGCGACGAACTGATCGTTCCGTTCCTGAAGCAATCGCCGTTCAAGGTTGTGTACGTTGATTTTGAAACAACCGCGGAAAATCTTGTGTTTTACATGATTGATAAAATCAAACCTTTGATCCGGCCATTTTTCCATATCCGGTCGCTGAAAATCATCATTCGTGAAACGACGACCTCCTCGGCGTCGGCGGAATGCGAATTGAAAGATGGCGATTCATGAACGAGCAATCCGGAAAACCGCTGGCGATTGTGCTTGCCAGCGGAGGCATGGACAGCTGCGTCACAACCGCCGTCGCGGCGCAGGATCATGAACTGGCGATGCTGCATGTGAATTACGGCCAGCGTACGGAAAAGCGGGAGGAAACGGCGTTCCTCGATATCTGTGATTTTTTTGAAGTGCCTGAAAAGCGCCGGTGGATCACGCATATCGACCACCTGAAAACCGTCGGAGGATCCAGTCTCACCGATGAGCGGATTTCCGTATCCCGCGTGGACCTGCAGTCGCAGGAAGTTCCGTCATCCTATGTTCCGTTCCGGAACGCGCACCTGATCGCCATCGCCGTCAGCTGGGCGGAAGTGATCGAAGCGGTGAAAATCTACATCGGCGCGGTGGAAGAGGATTCTTCCGGGTACCCCGACTGCCGGAAACCGTTCTTCGCCGCTTACAACCAGTTGATCCTACTCGGCACCAAACCCGGCACTCACCTGCGGGTCGTTACGCCGATTATCCACTTATCGAAATCGGATATCGTCAAACTGGGCATGCGCCTGAACGCGCCGCTGCACTTGACCTGGTCTTGTTACCAGAACCAGGAACAGGCTTGCGGGGAATGCGACAGCTGCGCTCTGAGGTTGCGGGGCTTTCAACAGGCGGGAATTGAGGATCCAATACCGTACGTGAAACGGCCGGTTTATTGAAAAATATTCTATAAAGGCTTCACTCACTCAACCGGAACAAAAATTTGCATAGCAGGCAGAGACTTTTTCGGTGAATTCGGGCATTTTTCCCGGTTGGCCTGATAAATCAGTTCCCATTTCTGCTCGTCCCCGTAAAGCTTTACAGCGATCGTGGCAAGATCTTCACCCGCAGAAACATTGTAGGTTAGAAATTTCTCTAGTTTTTCCTTGTACCCTTTTTCCAGCGTCAATACGATGATGGTTTGTCCCTGATAAATCATATTTGGATCGGAAATTTTGCCCTCATTCGCGACGAAAAAATCTTTCCATTTATTTGCGTCCCCCAGAAACTGACGGCTAAGGTCCCATAATGTATCATCCGGTTTGACTTTATACAGCCGTAACTGATAACCTGCGGCTTTGGCGCTTTTGCGGGCTAGATCTTCCAGTTCTCTTAGTTCTTTCGTAATTTGATCCGTATCTTTGTCTTTTGCGGCGCTCAATTCGTTGGTTTTTTCAGATATCAGTGCGGCCAGTTTTTCAGTCTGCGCACGTTCGTGGCTGATTTTACGTATTTCGGCTTTCTGTTTCAGTATCTGGGTCTGGTTCACAACGCTTTTATTGTCAGTTTTTTCTTCTGCCCGGCTGTAAGCATTGATCGCTTCATCAAAGCGATTGTTTTTTTCTGCAATCATGCCGATCCCAATATATGCTTCTGAAGCCAGATCACTCTCCGGATAATTACTTATCAGCATCTCGTAATATTTCTGAGACTCTTCATAGTTGCCCTCCATTTCGTACGATTTGGCCAGCAACAGCACCGCATCATCCGCCCAGTTCTGGGTTCCGGAACGGTCCAGCACATCGAGGTAAATTTCACGGGCTTTGTCATATTCACCTGTTTCAATATACTGCTGCGCCCTTTCAAAAAGCGATTCCGATTCGGAGTTGATTTCAAATAATTTCTTATTATAGGACGTCAGGGTACCCTCATCGTCCTGATCCGGATTTAATCTGCCGATACTGAAACTTCCCCGCCGGGTACCGACCCAGACGCCATGCTCCGGATGGAAGGCGGCGCGCCGAATATCGTTGGTCAGAAGGCCGTCCTTTTCGCTGTAGATAATCACGGATGCTGTCTGATCGGATACCGCTGATCCGCGGGTCAACTGTTCGTGCCAGTCCAGCCGCGCAATACCGCTGTTAGTGCAGACCCAGAGCTGGTTGGAATCGGCAAACTCTACATCCCGGATAACAAGGGAAGGCAGGCCATTTTTTTCATTCAGGTATTTCATTGTTCCTGATAAGACGTTGTATATCGTAATTCCCTTGTCGGTATTCAGCCAGAGATTGTCCATGTCATCCACAAAAATGGATTTAACATTATTGGAACTCAGCCCGTTCTTCTCTCGCATTACAACGGACAAGCTATCGTCAAAACGGATCAGTCCGCCACTGCTGGAGTAAAAATCATTTTTGGAAAGGCAACTGATCCAAAGCTGGTTTTGGCTGTCAAAAGCAAGGCCTGTTATCTGCGAA
>JBBIRG010000314.1:0-954 GCA_037441945.1 Bacteroidota bacterium
ACCGGCGCATCGCCGACCGGCGCGTGTTCCCGGCCATCGACATCAACCGCTCCGGAACCCGCAAGGAAGAGCTTCTCCTGTCTCAGTTCGAGCAAAACCGCGTATGGATCCTGAGAAAGCTTCTCAGCGACAAAACCCCCGTGGAAGCCATGGAAATGCTGCTCGAAAAAATGCGCGGCACGCGGAATAACAAACACTTCTTAGAGTCGATGAACGGATAGTCAAATAATTATAATGGAAAATAAAAAACTCCTTTGATTTGGGTCAAAGGAGTTTTTTTTTGGAAAATGTCTGCGTTTACTTAATCACGCCGATGCTCCGGCCTTCCTTTTCTAAGACGGCGAGGGCGCGGTCGAGGTCTTCTTTGGTGTGTTTAGCGCCGATCGTGCAGCGCAGGCGTTCCTCATCCTTCGTAACGGCCGGATACAGCATGGGCAGCATCAACACTCCGTTCTCGAACAGTTTGGTGGAAATGTATAAAGTCTTTTCCTGGTCACGTATCATGATCGGAACAATGGGCGACTCGCTGTTGGCATAATCGAATCCAAGGCTCTTCAGCGCGTTTTTGAAATATTTTTCGTTTTCGCGTAGACGGGCCAGATGTTCGGGTTCCGACTGGATGATATCGATGATCTTGGAAACGGACGCGACAATCGAGACTGGCGCCGCCGCGGAAAAGATCAAGCTACGCGCCTTATGCTTGATATGCGAGATGACGTCTTTCTGTCCGGTGACAAATCCTCCAATACAGCCCAGCGCCTTGCTGAAGGTACCCATCAGAAGGTCTACTTCGTTTTCCAGCCCGAAATGTTCCGGCGTCCCTTTGCCGGTTTTCCCGAGAACGCCTGTGCCGTGCGCGTCGTCTACCGCGATGGCGGCGTCGTACTTATCGGCGATGCGGACAAAGTCCGGCAGGCGGCAGATGTCGCCGTCCATACTGTACACGCCTTCGAC
>JBBIRG010000314.1:990-3774 GCA_037441945.1 Bacteroidota bacterium
AACAATATCCTCAAGACTGTCCGGGTCGTTATGGCGAAAATAGCGTATTTGCCCGTCTGGCAGTTTGCTGATGCCGCGCGTCATCTGCGTGCCCACGGCTAGCGAACAGCCGTCTAAAATACAGGCGTGACTCAGCTTGTCGATGACCAAAACGATATCTTCCTCAACTGAATCATCCATACGGACGAGCAGAGATGATACCGTGCCAAGTAGGGTCTGATAACCGGTGGTGAAAACTATGCAGGATTCCTTGCCTTTCCATGCGGCGATTTTTTCTTCCAGCTTGACGTGCTCAACCGTCGTGCCAACCACATAACGACTTCCGCAAAGACCCGATCCAAACTGGTCAAACGCTTTTTTCGCCGTCTCCAGAACCCGCGGATCGTGCGTCAGTCCGAGATAATCGTTCGAAGAAAAATTAATGAGCGGGATACCTTTAACGGTAATATAGGTGCCTGTTTTTTCCAGCTCGGTAAAATAACTGTAAAGACCTTTGGCTTTGTATTCGTCCACATAGCGGGAAAGCGGTCGGCATTTGTTGATGAGCCACTTACTCATGTGTTGCTCCAGTTAATGCATATTAAAAATTAGTCAATTCAGGTATTGATAATAATACTTTTTACGCTGAAAGTAAAGGATTTATTTTACAAAGGTCTTTTCAATCCGGCAAAAATCGCTTACCGGCAGATCGCCGATACCGCCGCAACATGATCGGCATGCCCGGTTCCCCATGCCTCAATGAATCCGCGGAAGAAATGCCCGCTCAGTGAAAAATCGCCCAGAAGATCGGCTATTTTATGCCTGGCCATTTCATCGGGGAAACGCGGCTTCTCGGCGGATAAAACGGGATAAGGATGCGACGGATACACCTGTTCCGATAAAACGGGTATCGCGAGACACGCGTCGATTTCTTTGAGGTTCATCGGTTCGTCCATCGTTATAAACCCGCTGTCCTGCTGCGCGCCCATGATGAGATGATTCTCTTTTAATTTTTTCAATTCGCTCAGGAAGGCGAATGTCCTTGCCGGCGCGATTTCCGTCAGGAATGATCCTTCCGTATGTTCGTATTCCACAGATTGCAGAACGCTTCCGTTTTTCAACAGATGATAACGGATGGTCAGTCCGGGCGCTGGCCGACACTCAAGCTTAGCTCCGGTTTCCGGATTACGGTAAACAAAGGATTCCCTGACGGTCATGATTTTCCGTTCCGCGGACTGTACGGTCAAACCGGTTTTTAATAATTTTTCAGCGAAGGAAAAAGCGCTGCCGTCTAGGATCGGTAATTCTGGGCCATGCACCTCAATGACCGCGTTAGCGACGCCGGTTCCGTACAATGCCGCCAGCAGATGTTCGACGGTCTGAATGCTTTCTGAATGATGCGATAATGTGACCGAACGCCGCGTCTCGGAAACATAGCGGTAATCCGCAGGGATGTTTTTCGATTTTCTGAAAAGGATACCCGTGTTTTCAACGGCCGGAAAAACGGTAATCGTTGCTTCGGTTCCGGTGTGCAATCCTTTTCCGGTAAAACGAACCGGCGACGATACCGTTTTTTGTGAACCGATTCGCATCATAGAGTTTCAGATGATTACGATAATTCCGTTTAATCGGAATTTATAATTCCGAATACCGGATAATGTTATTGATTAAATCGTTGAATCCGATACCGTCGGCCTGCGCCGCTTTGGGGACTAAACTAGTTTCGGTCATACCGGGCAGTGTGTTGACTTCAAGACAGTAAAACTGATTATCCAGTCCCAGCCTGAAATCCACGCGCGCGTAGCCGGAGCAACCTAGCGCGTCGAACGCTTTCATCGCGAACAGTTGCGCTTTTTCCTGGGCCGATTTCAGCAGTCCCGCGGGACACACATATTCTGTTTTGCCTTTCTGGTATTTGTGCTCATAATCGTACACGCCGCCTTCGGGGACGATTTCGATGACGGGCAGCGCTTTTTTCCCGAGCACTGCGACGGTGATCTCGCGGCCTTCAATAAAGTGTTCTGCAAGTATGGCTCCGAACGGAAGCGCTTTCGTCCATGCCGTCTCGAGTTCCGAAGGTTCACGCACAATCGACAGTCCGACGGTAGAACCTTCTTCATTGGGTTTAATCACCAGCGGATAGCGCAATGACGATTTGAGCGCGGATTCGGCTTCTGCAAACGGCGTCATCGCCGGAAAAAGGCGCCAGGCGGGCGTGCGAATACCGGCGCCTTCAAACATTTTTTTTGACATCGCTTTGTTCATCGCGATAGCGCTGGCCAATGCGCCCGATCCGTTATATGGGATGCGGAACATATCCAGCAATGCCTGCAGATGCCCGTCCTCACCCGCGCCGCCGTGAAGCGCGTTGAAAACGAAATCCGGTTTTTCGGATAGAAGTTCGTTCATGACGGCCCAGAACGCCTGCCGGTCGAGCGTCGTCGGAAACGCGTTCAGTTCCCGCTCCGTGGGGGGGTGTTCATGAATCTCCGGCAAATTTTCATCCTGATAAAGTTTGCGGCCCTCCGCGGGATCGATCAGGATGACTTCGTGTCCCAGGCTCATTAGCGACTTAAACACAGCGGTTCCGGTGACTAGGGACACCTCTCTTTCCCTTGAAAAACCACCAAAGAGCACAACTGTTTTCATGATTCTTTCCGTTTCATTTCAAATAGCTTTCTGCGTCGTATTTATAAAATGTCGGTATCAATTTCAATAGATTTGTTTGACTGCTGGCAGTCCCCGAAATTTTTTCAGGTTTTAAGGTTTAATTTGAGCACACCGGGAAACGGGTCGATGGCAACC
>JBBIRG010000315.1:0-2629 GCA_037441945.1 Bacteroidota bacterium
CGAAATGACACAGAAATGGGTTAATTAAACAGATCCTAGCTATTTTATAAATGAATGCCCATCCTGTGTCATTTCGAGGGACAAAGTAATGCTCCGGTAATAAGAGGCGTTATTTCATATAACGCTTTGTATTTTGTCCCGAGAAATCTTGCATTTTTGTGTTTACTTGTAGTCTTCTTATGGAAACAGTAAGGCATCGTCAAATCATAAATAGTTGTTTCGGTAATGTTGTTACTATTTTGAGACCTTTAATAACACATGAAAGAAAGGATCGGCGTATTATGGGGCAACTTTATACCAATACCGCTGGAGTTGTCATTCGTCAATCCCCCAGTCCCCTGATCTGACCGGTCTGCGACAGGTACTCGTTGACGGCGACTATCGCCCCGGAATCAAAGAAATGAAACCTGGGCCGTAACATATTCCGGTTCTTCAGGCGCAGATGAAGGACGTTTTTTTCCCACTGGTAAGACTCAATTTCGTCCCATTGTATCTCCATCTCCATCTTCCGTGAAACCTGGCCTAACCCGACCGGATTGATAAAACATAACTGATACAGCAACCCGTACAGACTGAATCCGATAATCAGCGCGACAAATCCGGCGAATATCCAATCATTCTCCGTATAAAAAAAGTAGCACAACAGGCCGGCGACCAGGGAAAGGATCAGAAAGATATAATACCACTTCACCGCAGGCCTTCTCACACGGGAAACAAGGAATCCACTTTTACTGTTGGTCGCTGTCACGAAACGAATCACTGTATCGATCTCATAATAAAGCCCGGTCGCCACGGACATGACGATCAGGATGATAAAAAAATTGAATAACAGTCCCGCGTCCATTCCTTCCAGCATATGCACCTCAATAAAAAAAACCATCCTGACCGCCATGTCAGTCAGGATGGATAGGGTTCATTCAGAAATTCACGTATCGATTCATGGGTTGATTATCCGGGATAACCTCTGCGCGAAATGCCTCCGCCGACGGTTTATTCTAATTTATCTTTCCAGTCGGTTTTATACTGGTTCGGGTTGTTTTTGATGAAATATTTAAACCATTCACTTCCGTAACCCACGCCCTTCGGATGGCGTCCGCCGTCTTTGCCGTCGTTGATGTATCCGTCGTTGTATTTCGTGAACACAAATTCCGCAAGTTGCTTGTAACGGCAGAATACCATATTGGCCTGGGAAACGGAATAATCGGTCAGATACTGCAGGGCAAGGCCGGGATTGGTTTTATACAATTCTTTTGCCGTTGATTCCACAGCGGGCTGAAGCGCGATGAATTTGCCTTCCAATTCGCTTTGCACGGCTTGGATTTCTTTGATGATATAGGAGTATTTTGAATAGGAATAATTATTCAATAAATTAAATACCCACGCCGGCGAATCCCACCGGAAATGGTTGACATGCGCGATGGTGTAAGCTTTCGGAATATCGGTCATGCCGGCGTACAGGGGCATATAGGTTGTAGCGTAAGTGTCGTCGAGTCCGTACCAGAAAACGCCGCCGATGGCGTCGGGCATATTCGGGCGCGCCTGGGCAACGAATGAAAAAGCCGTCTGCTGAGTGGAAATCGGACGTCCCCAGCCATAAGCGGTTGTATCGCCTTCGATTTTGAATCCCAGCGGTTTCCAGCGATAAGGATTGCCGAACGGCCCTGCGGCGGGTTCTTTGGTCATATCCCACGGCGTTCCGGTGAAATGATCGCGCATCAGCGCCATAACGTCGCCGACGGAGAGCTTTTTATCCGGCTTGATGAACAGCGGATAGGGCGTAGCGCCTTTGACCGCGCGCCAGTAATCGGCGGGCAGTTTCATAGACGGCGCGGCGCGGTTAAAAATGCTCCATACACGGCCTTCGCAGTACAGCGCGCCGCCCGGTTCTAACGGACAATACGCATCGGCAAACGAGAACGGCTTGCCTGATTTTTTATCGTAGAACCCCTTGCTCTCGGCAAACGAAACGACATCCGGCGAAAACATAACATTTTCTTTGTCATTCATATCAAACTGATGAATACGCGCCTGATTGGCGTGAGCGCTGATATATCCGTCAGGAATGCGGACGGCTGCCCAAACGGCTCCGGTGTGCCGCGGGCCTTTTGTTTTTTTAGCTTTCGGTTCGGCCTTCGCCGGACCCTTGCCTATCATTTCCATTATCCAGACTTCATTCGCGTCAGCGATTGAAAAGGATTCGCCGGTTGAATAAAATCCGTATTCGGCTACTAAGGACGTCATAACCTTGATGGCCTCGCGCGCTGTCTTCGAACGCTGAAGAGCAATGTACATCAAACTTCCGTAATCAATGACGCCGTTGGAATCCTTTAACTCAGTGCGTCCCGTAAAAGTCGTTTCGCCGATCGAAACCTGATGTTCGTTCATATTCCCGATCACTTTATATGTGTACGCGGCCTGCTTGATCCGTCCCAGGAATTTTCCGGTGTCCCATTCATAGATATCGATTGAATCGTTTGCGCCCCAAGTTCGCGCGGGCATGAAATACAGCGGCTCGAAAAATCCGCCGGCGTCGGCGGCATAGGTGATGAAGGTCGACCCGTCCGTTGAGGCGCCGCGGGTTACAAGTATGTTCGTGCAGGCTTCACTGCGCTGATTCCAGGCCAATCCC
>JBBIRG010000315.1:2639-3766 GCA_037441945.1 Bacteroidota bacterium
GTAAACTGATTCCCAATACGCGTTTCATGTGCATCCTTCCGTTTGATAATGAATTATTAAAGAATTTGATTTTCGAATGATGTTGCGTTACCATTTCATTGAAAACGTAAAACGGTTCAGCGTTCCGATGCCCCACGAGGTAAAGGAGTAATCGAATGCGTACCGGTCATACGTATATCCGATGCCCGCCGATAAACCCGCGACACGGCTGATGAAATCCTTGTCGTTCAGTTTCAGGTCGCGGTGGCGCTGATGATTGTAACCGGCGCGGATGAACAACGGTTCCTTAGGATTCAGTTCGGCGCTGACGGAAAACCGCCGTATCAGATCGCCCGCTGAAGATAGATCCTGCAGGTCAACCCAGTGCGCGCTGACGGTAATCGGCGCGTTTTCTAATTTTTTCGATACGCCGATCTGCACACTGAACGGCAGCGGATCTTTGCTCTGTATATAGGACTTCGTGACCTGTCCGACATTTAAAAGACTGAAACCTGCTTGCAGCATCAGCGGCTTGTAATAATACTGCGCTCCGAGATCCATGGCCACCGCCGAGGAGGAATAATCCTGGATCGATGAATAGATGTATTTGAGGCTGACGCCGTAAGACCACTGGTCGGCAACCTGATTAGCGTAAAAAACGCTCCAGGCCCAGTCGCCCGCGCTGAAGGATGCGGTTTTGTCGCCGTTTACGTCATAACCTTCAAAGTCGCCGTAATTGAAGTAAACGAGGCTGCTGCCGAAAACACCGTAATCCGCCCAGGGCTGCGCATACCAGACATAGCAGGAACCGATATCTAAAAGATGATCCATATAACTCACGGCCGCCTGGCGACCGTCCAGAAACCCAATGGAAGCGGGATTATACATCACTGTTGTCACATCGCCCTGCCGGGCTGTAAAAGCGTCGCCCAGAGCCGTCGCGCGCGCCGTCACGCCGACCTTCAGAAACTGATAGCCAGGTTCATCGGCGGATAACGCTGAGGTAAACGCCAGCATAATGACAAAAAGCCGATAGATCATGATTGTCCTTTATAACTGATCAATAAGGTGGTTTGAGGATAATTCATAGCTTGAAATATAATCACATTTCATAAATAAAATCAAGTAAAACCCTCTTAATCCGAATA
>JBBIRG010000316.1:0-3754 GCA_037441945.1 Bacteroidota bacterium
ACCAGTCATCCCGCATCACTTCGGCCGTGGCGGCCTCGTTTTTGTAATAGCCCGTCATCACATTTTCGCCACGCACCATGATTTCACCGACGATTTTTTCCGGATCGGGTGAATTGATTTTCATTTCCAGAGTATCCATGGCGTAACCTGCCGAAAACAATTTATGTTCCTTCCAGTAAGAATAGCTGATGAGCGGACCGCATTCCGTCATCCCATATCCGATGGTGAACGGAAATTCGATTTTGCTGAGAAAAATCTGCACTTCGCCGCTCAGGGGCGCGCCGCCGATAATAATCTCACGGAAGTTCCCGCCGAACGCCGCTTCCAATTTTTTGCGGATGATATTGCCTAGCCCGTTCGACACGAACGGTACTTTCATCAGCAAACCGGTCGTCTTCTTTTCCAATAGCGGCTTGACCCGCGCCTTGTAAATTTTTTCTATGACCAACGGAACCGACAAAATAATACGCGGTTTATATTGCTGAAACGCCTCAAGAATAATGGTCGGCGAAGGAATCTTGCTCAGGAAGATAATATGCGCGCCGGAAGAAAAGGGAAACAGGAATTCAAACGCGCAACCGAACGTATGCGCTAGCGGAAGGAACGATACCACCGTCTCGCCGGACTTGATCTCCATGTGCTTCAGCGCGTAACGGACATTGGCGGTCAGGCTGTTGTGCAGCAGCATGCAGCCCTTGGAAAATCCCGATGTGCCCGACGTGTATACGATCGCCGCCAGTTCCGCGTTGCTGATCTCGGGCAGTTTGAATGTATCCGCTGTGAGCTTGCCTTTTACGGAATTAACGTATTCGATCTCCACTTTGGTAACGATTTGCTCATAATCGTCCACACGGGAAAAATGAACGCGGAAATCGCTCAGCGAAAAAATTGCTTTCAGGTGTTTCAGTTTCGTATCGTCAATTTTGTCGTAAATGTCGTCGGCCACGAAGAGCAGGACCGAATCGGAATGATTGATGATATGATGCATGTCATCGGTATGGAAATCCGGAAGGCAGGGTACGATCACCGCGCCGTAAGAAACCGTGGCGAGGTAAGTTATCGCCCAGTTGATCGAATTTTTCCCGATCAGGGAAATCTTATCTCCTTTCCGCACGCCGGATTCCTTAAACAGGAGATGAAACCAGTATATGCGTTCGGCGACTTCGCTGTAGATCACCGTATCGCCCTTGTAATTAGTAAACGCTGGATGATCCCAGCTTTTTTTAGCCGCTCCTTCAATGTACTTGACAAGACTTTCGCTTAACATAAAAATCTCCTTTTTTGGGGCAAGGTATGGTAAATGTAAAACGTTCCTAGTTCTTCGCTTTTCCCTGATTGGCGACGGCTTTCATCGCCGCTTCAATCGCAGCCTGATCGCCCAGGTAATAATGTTTTATCGGTTTGAGATCTTCGGTCAGTTCGTACACAAGCGGCACGCCGGTCGGAATGTTCAGGGATACAATTTCACTCTCGGGAATATTGTCTAAATATTTGACCAATGCGCGGAGACTGTTGCCGTGCGCGGCGATAATGATCCTTTTTCCCGCCTGTATTTCGGGCACGATCCGTTCATGCCACAGCGGGAGGAAGCGCTCGACGGTGTCTTTCAGGCATTCGGTCTGGGGAAGGTAATTCGGCGTCAGGTTTTTATAGCGCGGATCGAAGCCCGGAAAACGCGGATCGGTTTTTTCAAGCGCCGGCGGCTGAATGTCATAACTTCGGCGCCAGACATGCACCTGTTCCTCGCCGTATTGCTTGGCCATTTCGGCTTTATTGAGTCCCTGTAAAGCGCCGTAATGACGCTCGTTCAGCCGCCATGAATTGATGACCGGTATGTACATCATATCCATTCCGTCGAGTGTTATCCACAGAGTGCGTATCGCCCTTTTGAGAACGGAGGTAAACGCGAGATCAAACACGTATCCGCCCTCTTTGAGCAGTTGTCCGGCCATTTTCGCCTCAGCGAGGCCTTTTTCTGACAAATCGACGTCGGTCCACCCGGTAAAACGGTTTTCAAGATTCCATGTGCTTTCGCCGTGCCTCAGTAAAATAATTTTATACATAAGATTCTCCCGGTTTGGTTTCAGGATGAACTAGTAAAATGAGAAAATATTTATTCTGGATCAAGAGAAATTGGAAATGAAATAAATTTAATCCCGGAATCGCATGATGGTCCAGATTAAGTAAAAACCAATCTTCAATAAAGCAACGTACAAGCCGAGGCAACGAATTAAAGTTTACGAAGTATTCTTAAACTTTTTATCATTCCTTCAAATGTCCCGATTTCTTCATCAAAATAGTGGGTATGGGCGGCGCTATATTCAACGCAGTACAGAAATTCCCCGGACAACAAACCGTAAAAAACCGTTTTCTTCTTTAAACCCTCTTTTGTTTTGCTTGTAAATTCCACCCTGATACCTTTCATGGATGAAATGTCGGATGGTTTATTCGAGATGACCTGCAAATCTAAATTTTCGGGAGACGAAGTATAATCATCAATCAAAATTTCGGATAGTTCCTGAGCCATCATATCTTTATACAACATTTTCTTTGTATAGGGTAAGGGCTTCTTAATGTTAAGCACCCGGAACTGAATGAGATCAAGAAGCGGGCCGTTTTTTGACATAACCAGATGTCGGTGCTGATTCAGTCTCATCCATCCTGCCGGAACGGAAACCTTATACTCGTTACGGCTGTTTTGATATTCTCCGTTGATCGGCGACCATACAGCGCAGGCAGTCAGCAAGAAAAATCCTGAAAAGAGTAATGTTTTCATGATTTAATTTTTCCTTTCAATACATTCTTTCAAATAAATTTCAATGTATTCTTTATCTCTGCAATCAGAGCATAGAGACAGATATTGCTGAAAATTGATTGCAGCCTCCGTAAATTTTTTTTGTTTATAATACAATAGGCCCAGTGCTTTAAACGCTTCGCTATAGGCGCTGTCCAATTTCAGGCAAGTCTGGTAATGCGCCATAGCCTGTCCCGCGCTATCCGGAAAATAAAACTGGCGGAAAATTTCACCTAATAAAAAATAAACATCCGGATGACAATAACGACGGGCAACGCATTTTTCCAGTTCTTTTCGCGCCATACCCATCCGACCGGCCTTAATGTTCATTTCGGCGTCCATGGCTATAAGTGATTTCGTTTTTTCAAAAAACACATCCTGATTCACGATAAGGGTATCCCTTTTCTGATTATGCTTTTTCAGCAGGGCATTGAAGTTTTCGATGCGCGAGACAATTTTCGGATGCGTGCCGAAAAAGAACGGCTCCTTTATTTTCTCCTCTTCAATCTCCATTTTAATGAGTTCAAACAATTTCGGCGCCTCTCCGGGATCATAGCCCGCATTCACCAGAAGGCGAAAACCCACGGTATCAGCCTGTGTCTCGAGGTCCTTAGAGTACCCGCTGACCGACGCCATGGTTCCTATACCTCCCAGCAGACCGCTAAACACGCCCAACCAGCCGAATCCGAATGTACCGACCTGCAATGCGGATAAAAAAGCCGTTTTATTTTTAATACTCCGGAAGCTTTGCGCGGCATGCCTGTGCGTGGAATGAGTCATTTCATGAGCCAGCAGGATGGCCAGTTGCGCTTCATTTTGCATCTGAGCAATCATCCCCGTATGAATATAAATCCGTCCGTTCGGATAGGCAAAGGCGTTCAGCGAAGGACTTTTAATAACTTTTACCGAGATCGGTATTTTGGCAAGCACCTCCCGGGTATGTAGAGATTGGGCGATTCG
>JBBIRG010000317.1:0-3751 GCA_037441945.1 Bacteroidota bacterium
ATTCTGCATGATGACGGCAGGCACTTGTCCGGCGACCGCGATGCCGCCTGCGATGCCCATCGCCTCGCCTTCGCTGGAGGCGATCAGGTAGGATTCGTGTTTTTCCAGATGATCTATCACTTCTTTGAAAATAGAACAGGGAACGCCCGTAAAATCGCGGACGCCGTTCTGCTTCAAAAATTCTATAAATTCGGCCGCTTTCATGCGTTTGTTTCTTTCGTGTAATGGTTTATCAGGTAAGTCAGATCCTCGATGCCGTCAATGTCTTTCCATTGCCCGCGGAAATAACAAAGATGGACCGGAATCCCTTTTTGAATAAGATAATTGATGAATTCGTTGAGCGATTTTTCTTGGAGGAATCCGGGTTGTGTCTTTTCGAGGTGTTCGATTTCATTCCGGATGATGGCGGATCCGCGCTCGCTCAGTTTCATTAATCCGATGAACTCTCCGTCGTAGCCTTCCTGCGGGCCGGCGCCGGCGCATTCTTTCATTTCTGCAACGGAGCAGACGTTGCTCGCGCCGAACCTTTCGGAATAACGCTCTTTACCCTTCGCCAGGTCGCGCGCCTTATCCGAATGTTCGATGAAAGCCGAGTCCACCGCCAGCACGACGTCTTCAGAGACCGTCATGAGTTTGCGGAGAATGTCTTCCTCGAACAAGATGTCGCCGAACGAAACGATCACATCGCCGGAAAATACCGGCTTGGCTTTGGCTAACGAATAAAGCAGACCGTACTGATGGTATTCGTCGTTAGCGATGTACTTGAGATTCGGCAAGTTCACTTTTTCCTTTTTGAATCCGACGACGACGCTGATATCCTTGATGCTCCGGTTGTTGAACGTGCGCACGATTTTGGAGAGGATCGTGTCGTTGCCGATTTTGATCATCGCTTTGGGTTTATCGTCGGTTAGCGTGCCGAAATTAGCGCCTTTGGACGCGGCAAGGATCAGCCCTTTGTAGCTGCGCCGCTGCGGAAGGTAACGGGATTCGGCTTCCTCGTATTCCTTGACGTTCTGCAGGCGGAAGATTTCCTTCACGGTGGCGATTTTTTCCTCGATACCCGCGAGCGTCTGTTCCGTATAGATTTGCTTTACGGTGTTCTGCATCCCGGTAATCGCGGAACGAAGGGAGTGATTCGCCCAGATCACGAGCGATATGCCGCAGTCGCGGAATTTCTGCGTGGGAGTCTTGTAATACATTGTCGGCACGATAACGACGGGCTTGCGGTTGTTCCATTGTTCGAGGAAGGCCTCTATTTCGCTGAACGACGCGATTTTGCTGTGAATGAGAATGGCGTCGGCGCCGGCGTCGGCGTACGCGGACGCGCGCGTTATTGCCTCATCGATGCCCCATCCGGCGATCAGCGCCTCGACGCGCGCCACGATAACGAAATCCGGGTCATGCTGGCTGTCCTTGCCGGACTTGATCTTGCCGCAGAATTCCTCGACCTCAGCCAGCGGTTGTTTTTCGCCGCCGATGAACGAATTGGTTTTAGGAAAAATCTTGTCTTCGATGCAGACGCCCGCTATGCCGCGCTGTTCTAATTTGTTCACTAAGCGCCGGAAACTGTTGAAATTCCCGAACCCCGTGTCGCCGTCGAGAAGGATCGGTATCGAAGTGGCGTCGGACATGAATTCGCAGACTTCCATGACCTGCGTCCAGCTGGCCTCGTTGTTGTCCCGGACGCCGAGAGCGGCGGATATGCTCAGCCCGCTCGCCCAGATGCCTTTAAATCCGGCTTCCTGGACAATCTTGGCCGAAAGCCCGTTATGAGCTTCCATGATAAATTCGAGTTCCGGGCTTTCGATCATCTTTCTGAATTGAGTTGTTTTTTTCATGTTTTCCATAATCGGTTTAGTCCGTTAAAGTCGTTGATTTTCGGTGTAATAATACAGTATAAATTTTATTTTTCAATACAATTTTATTGCCCGAGTCAGTGACCGGCTTTCAGCGCGATGACCGCTTGATACGCCATATAAACGCCGAATCCGCACATCGCAAGGCCGAGCAGGTGGATGATCCAGTTGATCGCGGCCAGCCGGAGCGTTTGACCGAATTTGACAAGGAACAGCGCGTAAAAATAAAACCATACAACCGTGCCGATGGCCACTGAAAAAGCGTAGGCGAGGCTGGTGATCACGGGGAAATGCGTTTTGACGAAATGCCGGAACGTCGCCGGGGATTCTACCGGGATCGCTTGAGTAACGGTATCTTTCGATATATGATGCCGGCGGATGTAATGCTTATCGTCGTAATGGTTCATGATTTCAACATTGTTGTGAATAACCGAATCGAGCCCGCCGATATTGAATCCCATGGAAGCGACGAACGACAAAATGGCCACGGACGACACCAGCCAGCCGATCAGCAATGACGGGTTCAGGAAGTTCAGCATAAATCCGGTCCAGAAACCGCCGTGATGGCGAATTTTTTCGGTGATATTATCCGGTGCGTCAAATTGTTCCGTTTTGATTTTTGAGCGCATGATCTTCACGCCAACCACAAGCAGGAACAACGAGCCGACTAGAAACACGTACGGAAACATCGGCCTGTAGGCGATATACAATTGCGTGAATCCGAATACGGCGATGAAGCAGTAAACAAAATCTACAATCGCCGCGCCGATGGCCGCCAGCAGGCAGTAGCGGAATCGGCCTTTGAGCCCGTGCGAAGTGATAAAGATGCTGATCGGTCCGGCAACCGGCATGGTCAGCACAATACCGGTTAGTAATCCGACAATGCTGATGGTGATTAGGCTTTCAATCATGATCTATAACCATCCGTTTTCTTCATACCATTGCGCGGTTTCGCGGGCGCCTCGTTCAAAGTCATACCGGCTTGCGAAACCAAGTTCCTCGCGGATTTTCCGGCTTGAGCAGGTCCATGCTTCCTGCTTCAGTTCGAGGATTTTCTGCCGGTTGATCAGGGCGGGTTTTGATGAAAAGGACATGAACAGTTCGGCTAAGAAAGCCCAGACGGATATCTTCCACTGCGGAATCAAAACGGGTATTGTTTTTCGGTTCATAACGGTCCGGATCGTGAGGCTGACGTCGCGCCAGGAGTAGATATTTCCGTCATCGACAAAATACGATTGTCCCGTACTTTCGGGTTTATCGGCCGCGAGAAGAATGGCGTCCACCAGGTCCTTTACATACACGATGCTCAGATATTTCGGTTTAAGTCCGATACGGGGTTCAATGTGCCGGCGGATCAGTTTGAAATAAAAATAAATATCTTTTTCCCTCGGTCCGTAAACGGCCGGCGGGCTGATGACGGTAATTGGAAGATAGCGCATGTATTCCCGCGCGTAGCGTTCGCCCTCAAATTTACTTTTTCCGTAATATGTCAGCGGAAGCGGGGGATCGGTTTCGATACGCGGTTTTCCTGGAACCGCAGGTCCTGCCGCCGCGAGACTGCTGACATGAACGATTTTTGCGACTCCCGGATTCACTTTATGACAAACTTCGTACAAAACACGGCTGGCGTCTGCGTTGGCTTTGTAATAAGCGGATTCCTTTTTCGCTTTTGTAAGTCCGCTGAGATGAAAAATAAGGTTAGCGCCTCTGACAGCGGGGATCATTGATTCATGGTCGTTCATATCCGCTTGTACTATTTCGACAGGCAGGCTCTTCAGCCAGGAAAGATCGCTGGAGGGGCGCGTCAGGCATCGGATATGATAACCCCTTTGCGCGAGGGCTTCCGTGAGATGGCTTCCGACAAATCCGGTCGCGCCGGTCACTAATACGTTCAA
>JBBIRG010000318.1:0-3726 GCA_037441945.1 Bacteroidota bacterium
GATCATGAACATGACCCATGAATGGAGGTTGATTTCCAGCCGCTGCATGGGCGACGAGGCGTAGTGGCAAGCGAGTTCCAGCGACTGTAGGGCCGTCTGCTGAGCCTGACAAAGAATAAGCGGTTTCCGGCAGTCGCCGGCGTCCTCGAATTCGTTAATCAGTGTGCGGCAATGCTCGGGAAACTGGTCGGCGTCGATTTTCACGCGCGCGGGAATGGTAAACGCCAGCAGGATGGATGCCGGATTTGAGAAATGCGTACCACATCAGGATGCCGAAGATAACATATACGGGGACGCGGCGGACTTCCATGTAATTCAGCGCCAGGAGGATCGCCATCGCGATGCCTCCGACCAGAAGACTGCCAAGATACAAATCAGACGTGTAAAATATGGCGATGACCAGAACGGCGCCGAGATCGTCAACAATCGCGAGGGCCGTCAGGAAAATTTTCAGGCTCAGCGGAACGCGCTTGCCGAACAGAAGCAGTAGGCCGAGGGCAAACGCGATATCGGTCGCCATCGGAATACCCCAGCCGTTCTTGCCTTCGCCGCCGAGGTTGAACGCTATAAAAATCGCCGCCGGAACGACCATGCCGCCCAGCGCCGCCATCACCGGCAGCATCGATTTTTTCATCGCCGATAATTCTCCGGCGATAATCTCGCGCTTGATCTCAAGCCCTACCACGAAAAAGAATATGGCCATCAAACCGTCGTTGATCCACAACGCCAGCGGCTTGGACAGAGTCCATGGTCCGAACCCGATTGTCAAATGCTGTTTCCAGAAATCGAAATAGGGACCCGACCAGGGGGAATTCGCCAAAAACATCGCCAGCACAGCCGTGGCAAACAAGATTATGCCGCCCGTCGTTTCAGCTTTGATAAATTCACGGATCGGGGTCAGTAACCGACGGTTGGGATTGATTATTTTCATTTCGGGTTTCTCCTTTCGGTTGTTGATGTCTCGCGCCGGCGTAATATAAGATTTATTGAATAACAAATCAATTAAAGGTTGCGTCGGGGCGCTTCGAACAAAAACGCCAAAACATGGCAAATAATCCGCCGGAACCCAAAAATTCCAGCTTCCGGACAGCCGGCCGCCAGACAGCGGATGAAATTTCTTGCTATTGCAGGTAAAACATAATAAATTGTCTTAATGACGGTGACGTGCATTTCAAACAGTTTTCCTTTTAATATTTTAGGGGTTTTTTCATTATGTCAGAAGAAGATAAAGTTGTTGACGTGAATACCTCTGACAATGTCATCGGGCTGGAACAGGGGGAGAACGTACAGGCGGAGGACGCGTTTAACCATGCGGTTGCTTTGAAGCATCAAGGCGATAACCGCGCTGCGATAGAATACTTCCAGAAAGCCCTGAAAATGCTTCCCAACAACGTGGAAAGCCTGTATAACATCGGATTGCTGTACCGCGAGGAAAATCTTTTTGAGGATGCCCTGAATTATTTTAAGCAAGCCTTTGAAATTGATCCGAACAGCCATAAGCTACTATATGCCATCGCCGCGACGTACGAGCATATTGACAAAAATGAGGCCATTAAGTATTACAAAGAATGCCAGAAAATCACCGATAACCCGGTGCTCACGGCGATCGCGGAAAACCGTCTCCAGGATCTGAAATAATCACTTTAATATCAGAAAACGGTTGATATCGTCGGCTTTAATGAAATCCCAATCGCCGGGATAGAGTCCTTCCCATGTCCAGCGTTCGATGGAAACGCGTATCAGGCGAAGCGTCGGATGCCCGATGGCGGCTGTCATGCGGCGGACCTGCCTGTTCTTACCTTCGGATAGCGTCATTTCGAGCCAGGCGGTCGGAATATCCTTCCGATAGCGTATGGGCGGCGTCCGGGCCGGAACCCGGGGATCGACCGGCAACAAACTCGATTTACAAGGTTTTGCGTGGAAATCCTTCAGTGTAATTCCGGAATTAAGTTTCGCCAGGGATTCCGCGGATGGAATGTTCTCAACCTGAACCCAGTACGTTTTCGGATGCCCGAAAGCCGGATTGATCAGCCGGTTCTTGAACCGGCCGTCATTGGTCAGCAGCAGCAAACCCTCGCTGACGTAATCCAGCCGTCCGACGGTATAAACATTCTTCGGAAAACCAAACTCACTCAAGTTACGGTGTTCCGGTCCGGAAGTGAACTGGCTGAGCACGCAGTAAGGCTTGTAAAAGCGAATGTAAATCAACTTCGGCATTATCCTCGCGTCCGCATGAGAACGGCGATATTTTCGACGTGGTACGTATGGGGGAACATGTCCACAGGCTGAATTGCAGCGATATGGTAACGTCCGGAGAGCATTTGTATGTCGCGCGCCTGCGTGGCGGGATTGCAGCTGACGTAAATGATTTTTTCCGGCGCGTACCGCGACAGGAGCTGGACGGCTTCGGGATGCAGGCCGGAACGCGGCGGATCGAGAATGACCGCATCCGCGCGGATCGCGTTCTGCGTTAAAGTATTCTTGATATCGCCGGCGATGAACGCGCAATTGGAAATCCCGTTTAATTCCGCGTTGTGCACGGCGTTGGCGACGGCCTGGGGAACTAATTCGACGCCCGTAACATGCCGGACGTGCGGAGCGATGCTGATCGCGATCGAACCGGCGCCGCAGTAAAGGTCGTACACTTCCTCATTGCCGCGAAAGTCCGCCAGTTCTATGATGGCGCGGTACAGCCGATCCGCCCCCGCCGTGTTGGTCTGGAAAAACGCGTGCGGGTCAATGTGAAAAAGGTTATCCAGAAGACGCTCCTTCAGTACCGGCGAACCGTACAGGCAAAAACTTTCATCGCCCACCGCAACCTGTGATTTACGCGAGTTCACGCTGTGGATCAGCGACGTGATCCCTTCAACTTTCGTGAGGACGAATTTCTTTAACTCATCCATGATCTCCGGATGAGGGTCATATGTTATTATATGCAGCATCAGTTCGCCGGTGCCGGCCGCTTCCCGGATTACAAGAAACCGCCAGAAGCCGGTCTGTTCCGTAGCCGAGTATGGCGGAAGTCCTGATGAGCGGGTGAAATCCGCTACAGCCCGGAGCGCGCGGTTCGCCCGTTCGGACTGGAGATAGCAGGTTTGTATGGGCAGGACTTTATCGAACCTTCCGGGAACGTGGAGTCCCAGCGTGAAATCCGGAGCTGTGAATTCCGGGTCGGCTATTTGTTCCGGAGTCAGCCACGCCCGGTCGTTGAACGTGAATTCCATTTTGTTGCGGTAATGGAAAACGGAGCCGGCGCTGAGCGGCAGCGGAATAACCGGATTGTTAATTTCACCGATTCGCTCGAACACGTCAGCAATCATAGAACGTTTATATTCAAGCTGGGAGGGATAGTTTACATGCTGCCAGGTGCATCCGCCGCAGACGCCGGCATGAGGGCAGGGCGCCGGAACGCGGTTTTCCGACGGGCGTATAATTTCCCGGATGACCGCTTCGGCGAAGTTCTTTTTCTTTTTCGTGATGCGCAGACGGATGCGGTCGCCCGGCACCGCGCCTTTCACAAAGACGACGAAATCTTCATAACGGCAGATTCCCTGACCGCCGAAGGCGATTCCGCTGATTTCAAATTCATGATCTTCCGGCAGTTCAATACGCGTACGGCTCATTGCTTATTTTTCCGAATCCCGGAGGTCAATTTTCAACAGATACAGTTCATCGGGTTTGAACGGATGACGGGTTTCAAAAGATTCGTAACCCGGTCTGGAAACG
>JBBIRG010000319.1:0-3722 GCA_037441945.1 Bacteroidota bacterium
CTTTGCGGCGTCGGTTTATTTACGAACGATGATCCACATGATTGCCGACGGCGCTCCGGCGTTAGATGACGTCAAAGGATTTCAAGACGATGAAAGCTACAAGCGGATGCTCGAGGATTCGACAATACCTTCCAGCGACGCGCTGGGAGACTGCCTCTACCGACAACGCCAGAAAACCCATGCGAATAAAAAAGGGGAAAAAAAGAAAATGAAAAGTGTACCGTCTTCTGGATTGGGTGAACGAGAGCAACAGTCCGCATCGGAAGTCGGTTCGTTCTTTACGGCGGTATTAACGCATCTTCCGGCCTATGTGGTCTGGCATGCGCGTCAAATGGCCATCAATATTGCCGCTACAGCTTCGTGCGTGGATCTGTCCAGAAAAGCTGAAAGCGCTTGTTACTTTTGACCGTTCCCCGCCTGTTTGTTAAATCTTTACGTTTACCATGTTTTTTGGCATCATCTCTCCCGCATTGTTCTCAAATCAAGGGAGAGGAGCGTTCTTTCGTTTATGCGAAATTCATAGAACGGATAATCATTCCGGGATAAGTAAAAAATAAGGCGCCGTTTCCTGAAAACTTACGATATCAAAAAATCTATATCAGAATTCAGACTTATCCTCTTCAGAGGACACACAAAAGAATTATTATCGTATAGCCCGCGAACGTAAAGGAAGACATTGGCCACGAGACTCCAAGGCTCTATTTTTTTACCGGAATTCGCTTGGTGTCTTCGTGACATGGTGGCTGTTAGTTTCTCTGCGGTTAAATGGTTTCTTGCCGCAAAGCCCGCAGAGAGCGCGAATAACCAAAAATAATTTTCAATTACACTTGTCGAATATTTAGCGCGTTTCGCAGGAAAAAGCATTCGTATCAATCGCTGGGAAATAATGTACGGTTAGTTTTCCTTTTTAAAACAAAACCCTCACATCCTTACGGACGGGAGGGCTTTGTATGGCAATGGCAGTTGCGATTTTAGTAACGGGCGTTGACGCCCAGATATACGGTTGTTCCCGGCATCGGGTAATCGTAAAGGTTCGTATATTTTGAATCCGTCAGGTTTTCCCCGTTGACGAATACGTCAAAATAACGGTGCGCTTTATACGTCAGCATGCCGTTGGTGAGAATGTAATCTTCAGCCCATCCTTTGTTCGTTCCGCCGGGAAGCTTGGTGTAAAGATGCGTGATATACTGTCCGTTTATATGGATGATGAATTTATTCCATTGATACGATCCGCCCGCGAAAAATTTATGTTTCGGCGTTCCGATCATCGGGTCCTTGGTATCCATAAAGGAATAGTTTGACGTCACGGATGCTTGTTCGGTAATCTGGTAACGACCCGACCATTCAATGCCTTTCAGGTTGAATTTTCCGGTATTCACGTTTTTCGGGGGCGGTCCCTGCGTGCGTATCAGGTTACTTCCTTCGGATATAAAACCGGTTAATTCAAGCTGGATTCTGCTGTCCATGAATTTTTGTATAGCGCCTAATTCGTAATTAACCAAACGTTCGGGTTTTAAATCCGGGTTTTGGGGCGGAAACATGAATTGTTCCTGGATGGATGGACTGCGGAACCCCTTGGATACAGAGCCTTTGAAGACGGTGTTCGGCGTATGCGCGTAGGCGAATCCCGCCTGCGGAATCCATTCTTCGCCGTAACCTTCGTGATGTTCCATCCGCAGTCCGCCGTTCAGCGTGAGTTTGCTCAACAAGGTTTGCTGGATAAATCCGTAAATGCCGATCTCATTACGGGAAGTATCCACAAAACGGGCGTTGGAATTAATATTCTTCGCTTTACCTCCGTAGGTCTTGTAATCAACGCCCAGCGTAACGATGTTGCCCTGAAACAAGCGCAGGGACTGATACGCCGTAAGTCCGGTCATATAATCGTTTGAGCGGAAACCGTCGTAAATGTCGTGATCGCCGTAATTGTAATACCCTTTCACGGCGCCTTCGTATTTATCATATTTGTTCTCAACGCCGAATGCCGTCCGGTATCGAAGAATGTCGATCCAGTGTCCTGTATAAGGTGTTGTTTCCGGACCTGGATCACAGGATTTGAATTGGGCGACGCTGAAATCGCCGGTAAGCGAAAAATGGTCGTTTAACTGGTAGCCGGCTTTCGTATACCCGTTCGTGATTTTGAAATCCGAGTTGTCGCGGTGTCCGTCGGTCTGGTTGCGGTTAACCGAAGCGTAAAGGCTCAACGCGTCGCGTTTATATCCTGCGCTGGCAACGGCTTTGTAAGAGCTGTAGGAGCCGCCCATGAGCTGACCGTTGAGAGATAATCCGTCGCGGGTTTGTTTTTTCGTGATCAGGTTGATCGCGCCGCCCATCGCGTTGGATCCGTAGAGTATGGACGCCGGCCCTCGTATGATTTCAACTTTTTCGAAATCAGACGCGACATACATATCATTGAGCGGGTGAGCGAAAAGACCCATATACTGAGGCTGTCCGTCCACGAGTATCAACGCTTGCCGGGTCGGATTTCCGCCTGCTCCGCGGATATAAATCTGTCCGGCCGCGTTGGTCGAAACACCGAAGCCTGTTACGCCGCGTTCGGTCACGAACAGTCCCGGAACATGTTGGGATAATGCCGGCAACACGTTGGTTTCGCCGCTCTGGCGTATTTCATCCCGGGTAACGACGGTGATGGTCATCGGAACATTCTGCCGGCTGATCTCCACCCGACTGCCGGTAACCACGATTTCTTTGAGCGAATAGAGACGGAGCGAGTCCGTATCCGACTGAGCGGTGAGAGCGCCGACGGACTTAAGAACGAGAATGAAGAAGAGGAAAAGACGGTTTCGCATAGCGGGGGTTCCTTCAATAGTGTTATGAAATTAATTATTCGTGTTACTATCGCCTAAAAAAAATCAGCTTTTGCCCATCAGCAGCCTGCCGTACTGGATGCCTTTCAGCGCGATGATTTTATCCGACAGGGCGGTGAGTTTGGAGGCGCGTCCTTTCACGGCGATGATTTCGAGGCAGTTGTCGTGGTTCAGGTGAAAATGCTGGACGGACAGGATAACGTCATGAAAATCATGCTGGATATCCATCGATTTCATAACCAGGTCTTTTTTATGATGATCGTACACGAGAATGATCGCGCCGGCGACTTCCCGGTTGCACTCCCATTTTTTTTCCACCAGGTTTTTGCTGATCAGCTGGCGGATGGCCTGGGAACGGTTGGTGAATTTGTTCTTCCGGACATAATCATCCAGCGCGTCTAAAAGTTCCTGTTCTATGGATACGCCGAATCGGGCGACGGACATCGTGTTACCTTTCTTAGTAATCGTAATACAAAACGGAAAAGGATAATGGAAACGGGGGAATTATGCAAGGGAAAAATTAATGATCCAATGCGCGAAAAAGAAGACGGTTGCAACTGGATATCAATGATTTCTATATGATTAATTTCTTACAAAATGTGGCGGGGAGCTTTGCAATGTCACTTATTTCTCATTTTTCCCTTCGATAATGGCGATTTCCGGTATGGAACTCATATTCGATAAATTCATTCTTACCGGATGATTTTTTTCATTCAATCGATTAAACACCGTTTTGCAAATTTTCATTTTCTGCTCATCGCTCATGCCTTCGGTAAACTCCGGCAGTTTCAAGGTGCCAGATTATATCGCAATTGTGATTTTTGAACAATTAAATTTTTTATTTTATTCATTTTCATCATGTATGCGAAATTCAATCTCATAATTTTTTATAAA
>JBBIRG010000320.1:0-2106 GCA_037441945.1 Bacteroidota bacterium
ATGCCGGTATTCGCCATTGCCAACGCGGGCATCGTCTTCAACAAAGAGTTGTTCGCCGACGCCTTCAATCCCGTTACGCTCGGCGTGTTTTTCGGATTGGCGTTGGGAAAACCGATCGGAATCACACTGTTCTCTTGGTTAGCCGTAAAGCTCAACCTGGTAAAGCTTCCCGACGATTTTACCTGGCGTATGGTGCTCGGCGTCAGCTGCGTGGCCGGTATCGGATTCACGATGTCCATTTTTATCTCTGATCTCGCGTTCGGAAGATCGTCGTTGATGGACATGTCGAAGCTTGGTATTTTCGCGGCATCGATATTTGCCGGCGTCGCCGGCTGGCTGCTGTTGCGGTCGGGAAAACAAACGAATCATTCGGAATAACGTTTATCGGGATTATATTCCTGCACTCATTTTGAATAAAAAAGTTAATTTCCGCTCAGGGGTTTAACTTTTTTTCGGCAAATTTTCTCTCCATATGCGCAATGCGGATCATGTTCTCAAAAACCTGGTCGGAGATCCTTTTTTTTTCCATCCGGGGTATAAACTGATTATCAAGAAAACACATGAGCCGTTTATTGAAGTCTTTGAGCAGATCCAGCGCCGTGACCTGCGAGTTTTCGATGGTTTCGGTTAATGTTTCATTCATGAAGTACCCCTGGTGTTTTTCCTTACTCCTCATCCCTTCCGGTTAAAAACATATCGTTTATCCCGCTGCGCGGGAAAAAGTAAACGGCAGAAACCGACTTTTTGTAGGTGATTATTGAAAACAGAGGAAAAATTATTCCGGAATGTGATCTGGATCACGCGAATGAATTCTCTTTTCCTAACCTGGACAAGCCAGAACCAAAATGGGAAATAAAAACATCATAGTTGAACTTGAACTTATTCTTTACAAACGCTTTATGATAAAGGCTTTGCGCTGTTGATAAAAAATATTTTGTCACAAAAAACACGAATTTCACTTGTAAGGCACTAAAAGTGTGACCGAGGTCACATTACGATAAAACCGATTTTTTAGATTTAAAAAGCAATGATTGCAGGGAGCAGCAGCAATTTTTAATTTTTAAGAACAGGAAAAGTTCTGGATTTAAATAACTTTAATCGGATAATTCCCGCTGAAGCAGGCGGTGCAGTAATCTTTTTCGTCGTGCGGGTCGGCGAAGAGAAAGCTCATTCATCTGATAAGCCTGCTTGTTTTAATATGCTTCTCAGTGTACCTGGTGAAATTTCTTTGTGCCGGGGTACAATAGCTGTGATAATTCCTCTGGAGGTCTTTTTCGCAAATTTGATTTGACTCCCTTTCTGGCATACAATTACAAATCCGTGATCCAGCAGCAATTTTTCAACTTTTCGGTAGGATAATGGCTTCATGTTTTCTGTGGCCTAATTTATAAATTGCCGGAGGAATGAGGTCTGTCGTTTTATCTAATTTGAGTTCCAGCGCTTCTTTGAGATTATCCAATGCTTCCTTAATGGATTTTCCCTGGCTGGCCATCTCAATTTCCAGACATTGAGCAACATACCATTTTCCTTCACGCCACACCGATGCATGATACGCCTGCTTTTTCATAACGGTTCTTTATTGTTTATGGATAAGTTTAACCATGATTGCCGATAGAATCAAGTCAATACGAATTGCCCTTCCAGACAAGCCTCATAAACATTAATGGGCGCTTGTTGCTAAACATCAATCGGATAATTTCCGCTGAAGCAGGCGGTGCAGTAATCTTTTTCGTCGTGCGGAACCGCAGAAAGCATACCGTCGAGCGAGAGGTATTCGAGGCTGTCGGCTCCGATTTGTTGGCGGATATTTTCCTTGCTCATTTTATTGGCGATGAGCTCCGTCCGCGTGGGGAAATCCATGCCATAGTAGCACGGCGCGATTACCGGCGGACTGCTGATGCGGACGTGCACTTCCTTCGCGCCGGCTTTGCGGATCATCGCGATCAGTAATTTCAGCGTCGTTCCTCGGACAATGGAATCGTCCACCAGAACGACACGCCTTCCGTTGAGTACGCCGGTTACGGCGTTGAATTTCAGCTTGACACTGAGATCGCGCATGGACTGTAGCGGATGAATGAACGTCCGGCCGACGTAATGATTCCGGAT
>JBBIRG010000320.1:2125-2923 GCA_037441945.1 Bacteroidota bacterium
TGGTTGTACGACGGGTATAACCGAGCGCGGCGGTGTTGCTGGAATCCGGCACGCTGATGACGATGTCGGCGTCGGCGGGATGCTCCAGCCCGAGCTGTTTGCCTAGCTTGCGGCGAGCCTTGTCGACCGTGTCGCCGAAGATCTTACTGTCGGGTCGGGAGAAATAGACGAACTCGAAGATGCAGTGCGCCGGTCGCGGTTTTTCCCAGTAGAAGAACTCGCTGTATAGGCCGCCGGATGTCACGACGATCATTTCGCCCGGTTTGAGGTCGCGCTCGTATTCCGCGCCGATAATATCCAGCGCGCAGGATTCGCTGGCAAAAACCACGGAATCGTTCAGCCGGCCGATACACATTGGGCGGATACCTAACGGATCGCGAGCGGCGATGAGCCGGTCTTTCGTCATCAGCAGGAGCGAATAGGCGCCGCGGATCTGGCGAAGCGCGTTGCGGATCTGGTCTTCCACGGCCATCACTCCGGCGTGCGCCGTCAGATGAAGTATGAATTCAGTGTCACTGTTGGAATGCAGGATCGCGCCCCGGTTCTGGAGAAAGGATTTCAAGTCGGCATAATTAACGAGGTTGCCGTTATGCTCAGCGGCGATTTCTCCGGTATTGATCGTCGCCATGAACGGCTGGGCGTTCTCGATCATGCTTCCGCCGGTTGTGGAATACCGGTTATGTCCGATCGCGATCGAACCGGGTAGTCCCTGAAAAATATCTTCGTCTCCGAATACATCGGATACATACCCCATACCGACAAGACGGTGAAGACGGTCGCCGTCAGATGTCACCATTC
>JBBIRG010000320.1:2939-3717 GCA_037441945.1 Bacteroidota bacterium
CCCCGGTGCTGAAGGGAGTACAGGCCAAGATAGGTCAGCTTCGCCGCCTCCGGATGATTGAATATGCCGAACACACCGCACATAGAAAGTCTTTCATCAATGCCGGGCGAATCTATGGAAAAATATCGTTCTCATCAATGAGAAAATTATTTTTGTTCGGGAATGCTGCGTGATGAATTTTATTATTTAATAGTCAATAAGAACTCTAAAAATCTCGGTAACGGAGCCATAAATTCGGCGTAACGCCTCAGCCTTTGGCGTGGGATAGTCGAATTCCATCGATTTCTTTACCTGAGAAATCCCGAATGCCAATTTTTACAAAAGTACGATAACACCGGGAATAAAATCTTCGGAATGTTGTTTCATATATCAGTTAATGATTTACTCCAAATTCAAACGGGGAAACACATATGAAACTTTTTTTATTCTTTTTTCCATTGTTAATGACAGCCTCATTGCAGGCCCAGACCAAATGGACCATTGACGCTTCGCATTCCAACATCCAGTTTACCGTGACACACATGGTGATCGCAGAGGTTACCGGACGTTTTGGTGAATTCAGCGGATCGGTTACAACCACCAAAGATGATTTTACCGACGCGAAAGCCGAGGTGACCATCAAGGTCGCCAGCGTCAATACTGATAACGCCAAGCGAGACGAGCATCTGAAAGCCGAAGATTTCTTCGACGCGGCCAAATTCCCCGAAATGAAATTTTTTTCTAAAAGTGTTGCAAAAGCGGCCGATGGTCGTTATATTATAGCTGGTGACCTGACCAT
>JBBIRG010000321.1:0-3689 GCA_037441945.1 Bacteroidota bacterium
AAAGTCGCGTGTATAGAAATACAAGATTTCTCGTGACAAAAAACAAGACGGTATAAGAACGGATTTATCAGCCGCACGTCTTATTACCCGTTATGCTTTGTCCCTCGAAATGACACAGGATGGGCGTGTCTTCATCAAATAGCTTGGTCGGTTTAATTAACCCATTTCTGTGTCATTTCGAGCCCGATGTCTGTCCCAAGTCCCGATACATCACCAGAGATCCGATACATCGGGATCGGGGGATGTCGGGATCGAATGACAATCGGGCGAGAAATCTTGTTTTATTATTTTCCACTGCGCTCCGCGCGAATGGATGGGGTTTGAAACGAGTATCATATTGCTGTCTTATTCGTTGTCGTTTTATTGTGAGACTATTTAGTATATCAATACCAAGCGGATTGGGCTATCCCAACATGCTTTCCGTGAAATTCATTTGATTTTTAAAAAAAAATTATCTATATATAATATTACTTATTTTGAGCGAACTGATACAGGAGTTTCGACGAACGATGTTTAAAGAAATAGTTTCGCAGGATGAGCTGCCGAAATCAGAAAAAGAAATACTTCAGTACTGGAAAGATCATCAGATATTTCAGAAAAGCTTGAAAGAACGGCCGGAAAACAACCTGTTTGTTTTTTATGAAGGTCCGCCAACGGCTAACGGAAAACCCGGCATTCATCACGTGCTTGCCCGCACGGTAAAAGATTTCGTTTGCCGGTATAAAACTATGCAGGGCTACCGGGTCGAACGGAAAGGCGGCTGGGACACGCACGGACTGCCCGTTGAAATCGAAGTTGAAAAATCCCTGAAAATCAGCGGCAAAAAGGAAATTGAGGCGTACGGCATTGAAGCGTTCAACAAAAAATGTCACGAAAGCGTTTTTTCATACAAGAATCTCTGGGACGAACTCACTGACCGCATGGGTTACTGGGTCGATCTCGAAAAACCGTATATTACATGCCAAAACGATTATATTGAATCCGTCTGGTGGATACTGAAGCAATTTTTCGATAAGGGTCTGATCTATAAAGGATTCAAGGTCGTCCCTTACTGCCCTAAATGCGGTACGCCGCTTTCCTCGCATGAGGTCGCGCAGGGATACGAGGAAGTCAGCGATCCGTCGATTTATATACGGATCAAAGTGAAAGATGCGGACAACACTTATTTTCTTGTATGGACCACCACGCCGTGGACGCTGATCTCAAACGTCGCGCTGACCGTCGGCGAGGACATCGATTATGTGAAAGTCCTGCATAAAGACCAGTACCTGATCCTTGCGGAAGCCCGCCTGCAGACGGTTTTGAAGGAAGGCTATGAGATTACAGAACGTTTTAAAGGATCAGCGCTCAAAGGCCGGCGATACGAACGGTTGTTTGATTATAATCAGGTGGATAAGGACGGGTTTTTCGTCATCACCGGCGATTTCGTGACAACGGAGGACGGCACGGGAATTGTTCATACGGCTCCGGCGTTCGGCGAGGACGATTACCAGGTCTGCAAGGCCAACGGGCTTCCGTTCATCCGTCCGGTTGACGCGCAGGGACGATTCGAGGACAGCGTAACCGATTTTAAAGGTCAGTTTGTCAAGGACGCCGATCCGGATATAATTACGAATCTCAAGCGCCGCGGCCTGCTGTACCGCTCGGAAAAAATGAAGCACAGCTATCCGCACTGCTGGCGGTGCCACACGCCGCTGATCTATTACGCTCGCGACGCCTGGTACATCCGCACCACTGAGTTTAAGGACGATATGGTCAGGAACAACGCGTCCGTCGGCTGGTTTCCCCCGGAAATACAGGAAGGACGGTTCGGCAACTGGCTGCGCAACAACGTCGACTGGTCGATTTCCCGCGACCGGTACTGGGGAACGCCGCTTCCCATCTGGATCCATGAAGCATCCGGCGACATGATCTTTGCCGGCAGCCGCGAAGAACTGATGAAAGGCAAAATGAAAGACGGGCGTCCCGTGCCCCCGGATATTGACCTGCACAAGCCTTACGTGGACGACGTGATCTTCGAAAAGGACGGAAAGCGTTACGAAAGAATTTCCGAGGTGATCGACGCCTGGTTCGATTCAGGCGCGATGCCCGTCGCCCAGTGGCACTATCCGTTTGAAAACAAGGATGTTTTTGAAAAACAGTTTCCCGCTGATTTTATCTGCGAAGGCGTCGATCAGACCCGCGGTTGGTTCTATTCGCTCATGGCGATCTCGACGTTCCTTTTCAACAAAGCGCCCTATAAAAACGTAGTGGTGAACGAGCTGGTGCTCGACGCCAAGGGCCAAAAGATGAGTAAGCATAAAGGCAATACCGTCAACCCGTTCGAAATGCTCGACCGGTTCGGCGCCGACATTCTCCGCTGGTACCTGCTGACCAACACGCCGATCTGGCTGCCAAAACGGTTTGATATTGAGGGGCTCACGGAAATGAAGAAAAAATTTTTTCGCCCCGTTCTGGAATCGTATAAATTTTTCACGCTTTACGCCAATATCGACGGGTTCACCAACGCGGAGAAACCGGCGCCGTTCAGCGAACGGCCGGAACTCGACCGGTGGATTCTTTCGCGCCTGCAGACGACGACGGACGAAGTCCGCCGGCTGATCGACAAATACGATACGGCGAAAGCGGGCAAGGTGCTGCAGGAATTTGTCGATCAGGACCTGTCCAACTGGTACATCCGCCTATCGCGGCGGCGATTCTGGAAAGGCGAAAAAGGAAGCGATAAGACTTCGGCTTATCAGACGCTTTATGAAGTGTTGTATCAGCTGTCGAAAATGATCGCGCCGTTTTGTCCCTTCCTCGCCGAGCGAATGTATCTGAATCTGACGGAAAACGTAAAGACGATTGAACCCGTACAGACCAGCGTGCATCTGGCGGCGTACCCAACTTCGGATCCCGTGAAAACCGATCTGATGCTTGAGGAAAAAATGAACTGGCCGCGCCGAGTTGTCCAGCTCGGTCGCTCACTGCGCGAACTCAAATCGCTGAAAGTCCGCCAGCCGCTGGAGAAAATTATCATCGTTGTCGAAAAAGAAAGCGCGAAAGAGGATATCCGCGACTTTGCCGATATTATCCGCGCGGAACTCAACGTCAAGCAGATTGAATTTACCGAGAACGCCGGATCGCTGGTTCTGCGCCGGATCAAGCCCAATTTCAAGGCGCTTGGCCCTAAATTCGGCAAGCATGTCGGGCTGGCGGTGGATATTATCAAGAGTTTCGGCGAAAAGGAAATCGGACGGATCGCCAGCGATGGCAAGGAAAAAATTAATTTTGAAAATAAGGAATATGAAATCACTCGGGACGAAGTCGAAATCCTGCACGAGGAAAAAGAAGGTCTCGCCGTTCAGTCCGATCTCGACCTGACCGTCGCTCTCGACACGCGCCTGACGCAGGAACTGATTGACGAAGGAATCGCGCGCGAGCTGGTGAACCGCATCCAGAATCTGCGCAAGGAAGCCGGACTTGAAGTTATTCAGCGGATCCGAGTCGCCGTCCAGGCTGCCCCCGGAATAATGAATTCCGTAAAACGGCAGCAGGCCTACATTCTGAGCGAAACCCTCGCCGGATCGCTGGAGGATATCATGGGCGTCGGCATGATCGTACGGGAAACCGACGTGAACAGCGAAAAAGTGACCGTGGGCATCATCAAACAGCTATAATCATTACACACAATCATAAAAGGTGATCTA
>JBBIRG010000322.1:0-3666 GCA_037441945.1 Bacteroidota bacterium
CAGCTGCTCCAGCAAAGCCGTCTGATCGAGAACGTTAAAACGATGCTCAGTCACAAGGGCTGGGTGACGGTGATCAGTATCGGGTCGCTTCTGTGGACGAGCAGCGGGGCGTTCGCGGCGATCGAAGACGCTATGACGACGATCTTTTCCGTTAAGGGGCGCAATTATTTTATCAGCCGTCTCGTCGAAATGAGCATGGTGCTGATCATTGGTTCGCTGTTCCTGACGTCGAATGTGATCAACATGATCCTGCAGTCGCTGAAGAAAAGCGGCGCCATGATGTTCGGGATCGATTTCGCGGACTTGCCCGGCCTGTGGGCGTTCATGACGTCGGTGATGCCGTACGTAGTCACGATATTCATTTTTTACCTGATCTACAAAATCCTTCCGAAAACGAAGATCTATTCCCGCGCCGCCTGGCTGGGCGCCGTTGTCGCCGGCGTGTTGACGGAACTGACGATCGGCGGGTTCGCGTATTATGTCAAGAACTTCGGAAAATACGACGTTTTTTACGGATCGGTAGCGGGAATTATCATCATCATTTTCTGCATATACCTGGCGTCCATCATTCTTTTGATTGGCGCGGAAGTCACTGAAATTGCGAACACGAAAATCGAAAACAAAAAAGAACTTGAGCTGACTTTTAAGGAATTTGAATCATCAGCCGAATAACGACGTGAAAGAAACAGCCGTCATTTCTTCAAACGTAGCGTCTTTACCCGCGCGATACCGAGTCGCCGAAACAGCCGGAGAGGGCGGCATGGGATTAATTTTCATGGCGTTCGACCGCCTTACGCGTCGAAAAGTGATATTGAAAACCTTATCGGCGTCTGAGCCCGGATTAACCGAAAGCCTGATCCGCGAATACCGTTTACTGAATGAGTTGAAGCACCCCTGCATACCGGTTGTTTTCGATCTATCTGTACAGCAGGACGGTAAGGCCTTTTACACAATGGAAGTCATCGAAGGTTCAAGCCTGGCCGAGGGCATATCCGGATACAGTCGGTTTTCAGAAAACGGTTTTTATTCCGTTATTTTCCAGCTGTTAATTACGCTCGGTCATCTAGAACGGAAGCAAACGGTTCATCGCGACCTGAAGCCGTCGAATATCATGATATCAGATTTTTCCGGAAATGACCTGTCGGCGCCTCCTTCATTAAAGATCATCGATTTCGGGCTGGCGCTTCGAACAAATGATTCAATAAATGATTACGATTTTTCCGAAGTCGCCGGAACCATTCAATATTCCGCGCCGGAAGCCATCAAAAAAATCCAGTGTGATCACCGCAGCGATATATATTCGCTGGGCGTGATTTTGTATGAGTGGCTGTCGGGAGCCAATCCGTTTGACGCCGGCTCCGTCGTGCAGACGGTGGTCAATCATCTCGAAAAAAATCCGGACCCTCCGGCGATCCGTTATCCGTTTGTTCCGGAAGCGTTCAAAACTGTTGTTATGAAATGCCTGACCAAGAATCCCGATCACCGATACCGGAATACCGGGGAGATTTTCAGCGATCTGAATAGGATTCCTGAAATCCACGCTCGATGGGAAGAATTCCGTCGGGGCCTTGGATATTATCTCAATGAGGCGTACTTTGATTTTGACGGAATCGAAAAGACAATCAGCGGATTGATTCCCGAACGGCTGCGGGATCGGGAACAGTTCGTCACGCGGATCCATGTCGCAGGAAATCCGTTGTCCGGCAAATCCATGATGATGAATGAGATCGGGAAACAAGCCGAAATATCCGGTTTCCCGGTAATAGAACTGAACGCGCAGAAATCAACGCAGCCCTATTTGAATCTTTCCCGATTCTCGCGGCTGATGCGTTTTTCATTATCGCTGAATGTTAACTTATCCGATAACACCGGAACAACGGAAGATGCGGAACCGCAGGCATTCGACGCACCTGCGCTTGATGATGATAAAGCCGACGCGCTTATTCATGACATAGCGGATAAGGCGGATTCAACGCCCGTATGGGTTTGGCTTTTTGATTCGTCCGATTTGCTGTCGGAACAGGAAAGAACGCTGTTCCGAAAATTATTTTCAATCATCCGTCACCGCGGGAAGGGCAGGCTTATAGCGGTAGATTCGGCGCTGCCCGGTCATGAACCGCTTTTCATCGATCCGGAATTTTTCTTTACAATTCCGGAAATTAACGACAGTCATATCAGCGGCTTTATCGGGCATCTCCTCGATGACGTCCAGTTCGATAACGCGCTGACGGATTTTATAGTCCGCAGGCTGAATAACAATGCTTATCTGATAAGGGAAACGATCCGTCATTGTTTGCGCATGGGTTTTCTCCAGTTTTACGGGACGCGCTATGATTTTAAAAAACCGGAAGCTGAAACGGCGCCGGATTCGGTGCAAGCGTTTCTCCTGAGCCGCCTGAATGAGCTTTCCGCAGATGAAGCGGACGCGCTTTCGTCAATGTCGCTTTTCTTCGGAGAATGGACAATGCTGGAACTGACTTCAGGCGCCCGCCTTCGTCCGGAACAGATTCAGTCGCTTGTCCGGAAGGAATTTGTAAAGGCAGAACGGGAAGGGTACAGGATCGGGAACGCTTACCTTTGCCGTCATGTCTATCAGGCGATTCCGGAAGATGAGCGGATCAGGCGGCATCGTGAACTTGCCGAATATTACATAAAGTCTGAAACCGGTTCGTATATTCATCAGACAGCCGTTCATCTTTCAGGAGCCGGGGAAAAAGAAAAAGCGCTGCCATTTCTGATCCGTCTTGGCCGTCAATATCAAGCGGAACGCGATTTTCAGCGAGCATTGGAGTCATTTGAAAAAGCCCGCGCGTTTTCCCTTCTTCCTGAGTCCGGGGCTGACCGCGTCATGATTTTATCCGAGTTGATCCCCGTTTGCGACGTCCTGTCGGAAAGGAAAAAACAGTCCGAGTATCTTCGCGAGATGGAAGAACTGACTGTGGAAGGCGGCCGTCCGGAGTACCGTATGCAATATTATATTTTATTTTGCCAGTATCTTGAACGAATATCCTCATACGGCGAATTGGAACAAGTGATCGGCCATGCCGCACGGTATGCGGACGAACACGGACTCATCGGGAAAGTGTCTTCGCTTTACCGCCTGCTGGGTAAATCTTATTATCAGCGGGCGCGCTGGCAGGACGCCCTGGTGAGTTACCAGCGGGCGCTGGCGGAACTCCCGGAAAACACCCAGGGGTCCTATCTAACGGAAATCATGAATAGTATCGGAACCGTTTACGGTACACTGGGGAAACACGAACTGGCCGCAAATGCCTTTGAGTCCGTCCTTGAATCTTCCGTGCGTTCGGGCGACGAAAAATCGCAGATCAACGCGCTGTTGAATCTGGGTTATCTCGCTCATCGAATGAACGACAACGTTAAAGCGCTCGCGTATTACGCCCGAGCTGAAGGCATTATCCGTCCGCTGAAAAACACCAAATACGAACAGCGGCTTTGCCAGTACATGGGCATTTCATACCGCATGGAACAGCAGTTTGAAAAAGCGCTGATCAATTTCGAACGATCGGAGGAAATCAGCCGGGAAATGGATGATTCTCAAACGCTGGGTAAGTCGTTAGCGGAACAAGCGACGGTTTATCATCGCATCGGGAACCTGAAAAAAGCCCGCGATCGGAACGAACGGTCGCTTCAGATTGCCGTTCAGCT
>JBBIRG010000323.1:0-3646 GCA_037441945.1 Bacteroidota bacterium
CGCTATCTTTTTTGGTTCTGGCTTGTCCAGGTTATGATTACTATTCCGGAAAGACCTTCATAAAAACTGCTATCTTCAAGTAAGCGGGGATATGTTATTTTCTTCTTCCGAATCATGGGGGCCGTATGGGGTATCACGGCTGCCGTTTATGCCGGAATCGGATACCGGATAGGGAAGTAAATTTAACAGACCGGCATTACGGGAATTGATTTAATCTTATTAATTACTATATTATTAAAAGATAAAGAATTTAATAACTATTTTCCGGATTAATTATGTCGCATGAACAGGTTTATATATTGACACATGACCACGCACGCGGTAATCCGAAAGTTTACGGACTACCACTCACCGAAAGGCTGTATCGCCAGTTTAGCGAGTATGGATTTCAGAATATCTTTCTCGTTAATACCCACAATCAACCGGATGTTGATTCAGGGAATATAATAACAATTCCCGCGCAAGAGATTAAGAATTCTATCTTCAAATCTTCCGAAACCGACGGGGAAATCTATTTTATCGACGCAAGTGCCGTCGTCGACGACCGCCTGATCCGGTTCGCCCTCAAAGAACCGGTCAATACCCGGATTGCGTCGAAAAACGATCCCGATCTGATATTGATCAAAACCAACTATAATACGATCAAAAATATTTTTGATAATTTATCTGAAGGAAACGATGTACTGTCATTCCGGGATCAGATTGTTAATTTTTTCAAACAGAATCCTCCGACGGTAAAATATGCCGACGAATTTGATTCTTATATAGATGATCTGCGATTAGATTACACGCCTTACTTTTTTCCTGTCGATGAAAAGACCGATATCCGGAAATCGGAGAATATCATGTACGAGGCCAATTTCAAAGGCACTTTAGATTTTATCGCCATTTTTATTTACAAATATCCTGTCCGGGAAATTACCCGGTATATCAGCCGGTTTCACTGGATTACGCCGAATCAGATCACATTCCTGAGCATCGTCAGTTCGTTTGCCGTTCCGCTACTGCTCGCGTTGGGTTACTGGGGATGGGCGATGCTCATCGGCTGGGCGATGTTCATATTTGATTCAGTAGACGGAAAACTCGCGCGGTTGACGATACGCCTGAGCCGCACGGCAGGAATTATCGAGCATGCCACCAGTTCCCCGGCGCTGTTTCTATGGTTCGCCAGCCTGGGATGGTATTTTTCTAATGGCGATATCCTGAATCCGGATTTGCTGTCCAATATCGCCTGCTGGACACTTCTGGTTTTATATTGGGTGGATAAAAGCGTTAACGGATTTTTCCGCGCGAAATTCAAATATGATCTTTACAACCATTCGGTGTTCGACAAAAAATTCCATCTCATCGCCTGCCGACGCGCCATTATTCATCTCATCATCACCGCCGGATATGTGACCGGAAAACTTCTCGATGGATTTTATTTTTTAGCCGGATGGATGGCCTTTTCGTTCATCGTTCATTTAAGCCGGATGTTGTGGATTCTCGTGACAAAGAAATGATTCAGAAACCTTAATCATGAATTTTCTGTAGACGATCGCATTTCAGTAACTTTGAATGAGACGCAACGACTCGCGCTGAATTATAATACCTGTAATTTTTTATCGAGCAACGCGAGGATAATTTAAAAACATTTCTTGACAAATTGACAAATACTTGCAATTTACCTCACTGCCGACATAATGAATCCGTTTCAATCAGGTATCGGTATTGACCGGTTTTTCATCGGCGATACTGTCCATTTCCCGTATGTATTCCAGCGTCTGCCGGGCTTCGTTCTCATCAATCACATTCAGCGCGAAACCGACATGAACGATGACATAATCACTGATTTTCGCTTCGGGAACGTAAGCCAGGCTGACTTCCTTGACGACGCCGCTGAAACTGACGCGCGCCGTACGGGATAACGGTTCATCGCCTTCGATACTGATTATTTGCCCGGGAACGGCTAAACACATAATAAAATCTTTCTGTAATGGACCATAAAATAATAACGCAAAATATATAAATTTTGAATTGAAAAAACAGAAATAATTACCGGTCAGGCTTTCTTCAGCAGAAACGGATATTTCAATGCCGCGGTGATTTGTCCCAGCGCTATTCCGCCGTCGTTGGCCGGGATGCGTTGATGCCGAAATACCCGCATTCCTTCTTTTTTGAGCGCGGTCATTGTGGTTTCAAGCAGACGCCTGTTCTGGAAACACCCTCCGCTCAGCGCCGCCGTTCGGGTACCGGCCTTCTTAACAACCATGGTTATGATCGCGGTCAGCGTATTATGAAATGCGGAAGCGATCAGCGCCTTTTTTTCGCCTTGCTCGCGATCCGACAGGATTGCGCGGATCATCGGTTCCCAGTCGATGACGCCGGTTCGATCTTTTTCTAAATAACCGAACGGATAAATCTTATCCGATTCGCAGGCGAACATCTCCAGTTCCATCGCGGCTTGTCCTTCAAACCGGCTTATCTGTCGCACTCCGGCCAGTGAAGCGACGGCGTCGAAAATCCTACCCGCGCTTGAAGTAAGGATGCTGTTGATTTTCCGGTTCAGCATCTGCCGGATCGCGGCTGATTCAACGGACGTGAAAGCCTCCACCACCGGCGCAGAATCATCCGGCCATCGGCCGCCGTTCATTTCAAAAAGCAGTCCTGCGGCCGAGCGTCGCGGTTCTTTGACGGCTGCGTCTCCTCCGGGCAGAAGGAACGGGCGGAAATGGGCGACCCGCCGGTAACCGTCGCGGTCAATCCAAATAAACTCGCCGCCCCAAATCGTTCCGTCGTCGCCGTAACCGGCTCCGTCCCACGCAACGCCGAGAACCGGCGGTTCCAGATCGTTCTCCGCCATGCAGGATACGATATGCGCGACGTGATGCTGAAGGGTATAATGTCCGGTTTGACAATCACGAGCATATGCCGTTGAAGCATAATCCGGATGCGCGTCGGAGACTATTTGCCGCGGCTGAATGACGTACATAGATTTCAGGTCGCCGATCACTTTCACAAACGCGTCGCGCGATTCCGGCGTATCAAGATCGCCGATGTGCTGGCTGATAAAGCATCGGTTTCCGCGATTCAGCGCGACCGTGTTTTTCATATGCGCGCCCACGGCAAGAACGTCTTCATTCGGAATATTTTCCGTATTCAGGAAAACCGGCATGGGCGCGTATCCGCGGGCGCGCCGGAGCAGGTAATCGCCTCCGCGTATCACACGGCCGATGGAATCATCGGCGTGCCGCGCGATGGGACGGTTATGGATCAAAAATACATCGGCGATTCCCTTTAAACGGATTATCGCTTCGTTTTCATCGGTGCAAATCGGTTCGTCGGACAGGTTGCCGCTAGTGGCAATCACAGGAATATTCAGCCGCCGCATCAGAATATGATGAAGCGGGGAATACGGAAGCATTACGCCCAGATACGGATTTCCCGGCGCGATGAGAACGGATAACGGCGGAGTTTTTTGTTTCCGGTCAAGCAAAACAATCGGAGCCTGCGGCGAAATCAGCAGACGATTTTCCATATCCGACAATTCGCACCACCGGGCCGTTTCCTCCGCCGACGGCATCATCACCGCGAACGGCTTTTCCTCACGGCGTTTGCGATCGCGCAGTTTCCTTACGGCGTCATCGTTCCGCGCATCAACCAAAAG
>JBBIRG010000324.1:0-3627 GCA_037441945.1 Bacteroidota bacterium
GCCGTAACCGTCGTAACCGAACCGCGTATGATAAATGTAATATGGCATTATATAAAAATTTTCCTTTTTGTTGATCAGCGCGTAAGAACCGCCGACAAGCCATTTGACATCCTGAACCGGATAAGCCATAAAACCGAGCGTAAACAGCGGTTCGGGTTCATCGCGCGTAATATCGGCCCAGCGCGGATCGGGCGGAGCGATGACCGACTGGTCAAAACTATAATAAGGCCTCCCGTAATTCGTCACAGCCGGCTCTTTCCGGTCGTTCCGGAAATCGGCGTACCATAATCGGTTGTTATCTATTTGCGGAAGATTCGCCGGATTCATATAGATGTTCAGAAACGGCTCGTCCATCATGCCCGGCGCGAGATCTTTCATAAAACCGATACCCCACGGATTGATAAAATACGGTTTGAAATACAACTTCGATTGTTCAAAGTTTTTATCCGTCACACGGTCGTTGAAATATTGCGGCCATGCGAACCCGGGAAACACCAGAAAAAACAGCGCCAGCTTTTTCATATCTCTACCTTTCGTTAGAAGGATTCAAAATTCATCTGGATTTTTTTACTCTAATATTTGTTTTAAATTTATCGAATTGATCATGATTTCATCGTCAGCATTCATTTTGGAGTAATCAATATTAATTTTTTCGGGGAAACCGTAGGTTTTATTATAGTTTACTTTCAGCAAAACGGCTCCATCGTCACGAGCCTGGTCAACCAGTTCAAATAAGTCGTTAATCGTGTAAAAACCCGAAACGTTGGCAACAGGCTGATGTGTCGCTTTATTCATTACCGATACTATGCTGTCATTTTCCACATATACCGTAAAAAGGCTGTCCCCAAAGAGGCAAAAACATATTACCTGCTGATCGACTGAATAGTTCGTTATCCCATGCGACAGCCAGATTTCCCGGTAGTTATTGCTTTCGTCACATCCTGTCATTGTAGATAAAATAAGAAACATTACAGAACAAATGATTTTCATTTTATTTTTCATTGGTCATTCTTTTCTTTTTTATTTATTTGACCCGGGAACTTCAGGATTTTGCTGATTAGTTCATCCAAACCGGATTCATGACTTTGCCGATAAATAATATCGTGTTTGCGCGGGATTCCCGTATGACAAAAACAAAGGGGCGGTTCGCCAGGAAATAAAAACGATCATTCGGAGAGACGGATGTAACGCCGAATTCAACGGACGTCACCGCAGCGGCTTCCGTACCTTCTTCGTCTACTTGAACAAAGGATTTATGACGGACACTGTGGATGAATATATCCCGGCCGTTCACGCTGTCGAGATTCGTAAAATCCGCGGCGCCGGGAATGAATGCGATTTCCATGCCTAGACCGGAAAGGACGTCATTCAGGCGGCGTTCATAGGCAAACTTAAATTTGGGGAATAACACGGTTCCGCGGCGAATAGTCATGTCAGCTGTCCATGTATCAAATTGTTCTTTGCTAATCCCAGAAATAAAACTATTCACGCTGTTATTCGTAACCGGTAATAATATCGTCATGCGGAAAATCCCGTTCCCATAAGGCAAATCAACACACTGGAACTGATCATTCTGATAATATCCGAAATCGCCGCTTTGCTTCAGCATTTTACACGGAACCGTGTTGCCGCCGCTCACCGTGAATTGATCCACCTGAGTCAGTTTTTTATCAAATTCATACGTCCACGTTCCTTTAAAATAAATCGCGTTCAGCAGAATCATGATGATTTCAGGATCGATTTGAGCGATGATGGAAGTGATTTTGTTGCGCGTCTTTTGCTTAACCCAATTGTTGATAACGTGTACCGTATTGGGATCATTGAAATTACTTGCCGTAACGAGCGCGTTGTAATAATTCTGATTGTCATTTAAAAATTTCTGATTAAACAAATAGGTGTTGCGATACCAGATCGAGTTGGCGATTTCAAAGATAACATCCGGGTCGAGTCCCTGCAATAATCCGATCAAGGATTTATAGTTTGTGTTGATTTCTTCAAGCGTCAGGGTTTCAAATCCGAGCGTGTTTCTCAATGCCGAGTAGGTGGAATCGCTTGCGCCGTTTAAAGCCATGCTGAGCGCCATGGAAATGCTGAGAGGGGAAATAAAAAGATTTGAATCCGGCGCGGCCTGGCTGATGCTTTTAAATATTTGCAGTCCGAAAGAGGACCCGGATTCGGCGATCTTGCTTTCAGACGCTGTAAAAGGCCGGAAATCCCGTTTGTCTGTTCGTTGATTTTCACAACCGATGAAAATGATGATCAAAAACGAAATAAATATAGATATTGTTCTCATGCCGGTCTCCTGAATTTTTTTTTGAACAACTCAAATTCTGTACCAAAAACAGGATTTTATATTAACTGAATAAAAACAACACGATGCTATTCGGATGTTTTATTGCTTAAGAATAAATTTTATCGGAATTAAGAAATATTATCGGATTTACGATAATAAAAAAGTTACGGTTAAAAGTAAGGTCAGCGAATATCAGCTTTTCTTTGTTTTTAAAAATTCTTCATATTTCATGGTTTTATAATGGCGTTCACCCAGAAATTCAATGATATTGAGAAATTCACCGGTTTGAATATATCCGGGAACCAGCGTTACCAATTCTTCATCATATTCCATAAATAAGGTAGAAGGATAGCCATTAATTCCAAGACTGCGGGTAAAAGACGAAAGTGAATAATCGGTACCTTTGTATTTCAGATCGCCGCTTTTTTCCGGATTAATTTTTACCAGGACATATTTGGAATTAAGATACTGAATGATTTTATCGTTAGAATACGTCTCGGCGTCCATTTTTTTGCAGTATCCGCACCAGTCAGTGTAAAAATCGATCAGCACCATTTTCTTATCTTTTTTTGCCTTCGCAAGGCCCTCATTAAAAGAATGCCATTGCAGTTTATTGTTTGACGCGCCTACCGGCATAAAAGCCATAATAAAAAATAGGATAATCAGCGCGGGTAAACCAATTCTTTTCATATTGCTCCTGTCAGGGTTTTGTATATTCTATGTTTCCGTTAATAATCATTAATTTAACATTTATTTCGGGTATATATTCCGGATTACAGGTGAAAATGTCATCCGATATAACCATGAAATCCGCTTTCTTTCCTTGTTCGATCGAACCCAACTGATTTTCACAAGACGCTGCATAAGCAGAGCCCAGCGTATAAGCGCGTATAATTTCCCTGAGTGTCAGACATTGATCCGGATACCATGAAACATTGTTTTTTCTGGATGTGCGGGTTAAAGCGGCATAAATACCCTCAAAAACATTGGGCGTTTCCACGGGAGCATCCGATCCAAATGCGAGGCGTGCTCCGTCTTTTAATAGTGTTCTGAATGCATACGCGTTTTCCGATCGCTTTCCCCAGTATTTTTCGGCTGAATCAATATCCTCGCAAATATGAATGGGTTGCATCGCGACTGTCATATCTCTGAATTTCTCAATATCGTCATCGGACACAAGTTGTGCGTGTTCAATACGGTTTCTTATTCCGGTATTCCGGAATTTGTTAAAAATATTTATCAATATGCTATTTGCTTTATCGCCGATTGCATGCACAGCGCATGGAATATGATGATTATTTGCAATCAGTATTTGACTTTCCAGAAAATCCGGA
>JBBIRG010000325.1:0-3589 GCA_037441945.1 Bacteroidota bacterium
CATGAAAACCGCGCCCGCGACATTCACGCCGCCCTCGGCCTGTATGGGCTCGATGACGATGGACGCGATTTTGTCGCCGTGTTTTTTTACCGCGTCGCGGATCGCGTCAAGCGCCGCGTTTTCTTTTTTGATCAGTTCGGCCGTCGAAGCCTCTGTCGCCGGAAAACTCTGATGCGGATTGTCGATCCGTATCCAGTCAAATTTCGGGAAATACATGATCTTGTCGCGAAGAGTGTTGGTCAAGGACATGGTATAGCCGCTGCGTCCGTGGAATGCCTCGCGGAAATGAATGACTTTCATCGAATTGACGTACGCGTCTTCTTCTTCCTGCGATTTAAAACCCTGCGGGAAACGCTTGCGCACTTTCCAGTCGAAAGCGGTTTTCATCGCGTTTTCTACCGCAAGCGCGCCGCCGGAGATCAGAAACAGGTGCGGCAGGTATTCCGGTATTCCGATCCGGCTGAACGTATCGACAAATTCCGCCATGATAACCGTATAAATATCCGAATTGGACGGATTGTTGGTAGCCGCCTCGATCAAGCCTTCGCGGAATTCAGCAGTCTGCATTTTCGGATGGTTCATGCCGATGGGCGATGAAGCGAAAAACGAGAAAAAATCCAGATAGGATTTTCCGTTCCGCGAGTCATATAGCCGCGAACCGGCGCTTTTTTTTGTATCTAATACAAAATCATATCCGTCGACCAACATATGACGGGCTAATGCCGGCATAGCGTCCGACGGGTTCATGCGATTTGTTTCCATATTTCATTCTCCTGAAAAAAGGTTATCTTATTTTTTTTAACGGGAGAAAATCTCACACCCGCCACTCCGGTTTCAGAAGATTCTGCCTGAAAAAAATGGAAACCACGGAAGCAATAAGCCTCCAAAATCTTTTCGTTTTTTGGATCACAGCCATAAGAAAATATTACAGATTCCTGTCCATCCTGCTCTTAATCGTGTCGCTCGACATGACTTTTTTGAAGAGCAGGCCGATAAATAAAATGATTCCGCCGATGATGATGCCGAAAATGCTGAAATTGCTGAATATGCTTAGGTACAGCATAATGATCCCGACGATGGCCCATAACCACCATAATTTTACGATCCAGAGTAAACCCATAATTCAACCCCCTGTTGAAAAGTTAAAAAGACGATCCGCCTTTGATGACCTTATCCAAAACGAATTCCCGTCTGACAATTTTGTAGATATAAGTCGTCTGCTGGACGTCGTCATCCTCCGTTTCGGGATAAATGACTTCATCAATGCGTAGCGAAAAATTATCCAAATAGCGCGGCCTGAAAATAGAGAAATTATGTGAGGAAGAAAACCCGCCGCCGGATTTGAAGCTGAACATTTCAATCAGTTTGACTGCCGGCAACGCGCCGCAACGGTATATTTTGCAGATGCGCCGGTATTCCCTGTCATGAACGACAGAATAGACTTCCATCAGTCCGTCGTTATCCAGGTCAATGACTTTGACGTCATGGATGCCTCCCCCGACGCTCCGGTTCAGCACCTGACATTTCCATTCATCTTCTTCGAGATAGTATACCATTATGATGTAGTAGGACTGGCCCGAAAGCGAACCTGCAATGACGTATTCGTTTTCGCTGTTCTGGTTCAGGTCGGCGAAGATCGCTTCATAAACGGAAAAACGGTAAGCATGATAATCAGGATTCAGCAGAACCGAAAAGTGTTCCATAGCGTCCTGCAGGGCATCGCGGATAAAAGTTTCTTCGGTCGGGGCGTCATACTTTCCAGACGCATTAACCGGCGAGGAACATGCGACGGCAAACAGAAACCATACCGCATAAGGAATGAATTTACTAAAGTAATGTCTTAACATCATGCCTGAAAAAAAGGGATTACTGTTCGAGCAGCTGCAACTGGTTTCCGTCGGGATCAATGATCATCGCCACCCGGCCGAATTCCAGATCGGTCACGTCCTGCGTGAATTTTATATTTTTTGATTTCATGATTCCGACGGTCTTGTCGATATCTTCAACCTCAAACTGGATGAGAAAGCCGTTCTTTTTGAAATCCTTGGGCTGGGGGCTTTTTTCGCCGCCTTTTTCGACAGCCAGGATCGTTCCTTCGGTGTTGAATTGCGCGAACCCGTCTTCCTGGTAAGTTACATCCAACCCAAGCCCGTCGCGGTAAAACGCTACTGAACGCGCGAAATCCGATACGAAGATGCTGACGTATTTGATGTTGGTAATCAGTTTGGCCATAAAACAAACTCCTGTGTTGTAAATGCGATTAAGCCGGACGAACCGGAAAACCTATGTCATGCCGTCAAGACGGCTGTAATTACTTCAAGCAGGGCGCAAGGGCTTTCCCCACGGTTCCGGACGGAAACGCGACCCGCAGGATGACCGACAGCGTGGGGGCAATATCCACGGGCGAAACGGGATCATGATAACGCCCCGGGCGAATCCATGGGCCGCCGGACAAAAACAGAGGCACATGCGTATCGTAAGAGTAAATCTGCCCATGTTCGGTTCCCTTCCCGCTGTAGTGCCAGATGTGAAACGGATTCAGGACAATGAACAAATCGCCGCTTCTGGCCGGGTGAAAGCTTTTCTGAACCCTGGCGCTGATCTCATCTTTCGGAACGGCGCCGTTCATCAGTTCATGAAAAGTATAGACCCGGAAAACGCCCTGCCACTGTTCTTCAACAATGACGCGTTTAATATAATTTTCCGCATCGATTTTTTCAATCTTTTTTTCTTTGAGTACGGCCGGATCGAAATAAAAATTCGGTTCCTCGGCGATAACATAACCGTCCGCTTTACCAGCGGGTCCGTACCGGACGGTCATACTTTCGTTGATCCGCCGGATGACCGAGTCACGGCTGACCATTGCCGTGTGTAATCCCATTTTCTCAAGCGTCTTCGGTAACGGCGCGATTCCGTGGTCGGAGGTCAGCACAATGAGTGTCTGTTCCAGTCCGATTTGACGATCAATGATTCCGAACAGTTGCGCCAGGTAACCGTCCATGCGGATCATATAGTCCATGGTTTCGCTGCTGTACGGCCCGTACTGGTGGCCTATGTAATCGCCCGGCGAGTAGCTGACGCACAGAAGATCGGGCACGGAATCCTTTCCGAGCGATTCTTCAGCGATCAGCAGGCCGGCAAAATCGTTGAGCGCTTCCGCGCCAAAAGGGGAAGTCCGCAGTGCGCGGTAATAATTTTTATCCGGCTTTTTTCCGGTTCCGAGCCGGTGCGGGAAAACTTTGCCCATGTTATAACTGACATCATAATCGTCCATAACATCGGGATCAACGGCCGGATACAGCGACGAATTCAGAAGAAGATTCCAAGATTTTCCAAACCATTTATCCAGCGGCCTGGTTTTATTAAAGGACATGACCCACGCGGGATACTGATCCATATACTGTCGTGAACTGATCCATCGCCCGTCGTTCAGGTCCCACCAGTAAGCGCCGTCGGCCATGACGCCGGCCATCAATATCGCCGCGCGGTCCTTGTTGGAAATGCCGAAGACTTTTGACTGTCCGTACGAATGCAGTTTCATTTCGTCGCCGATCGTCGTACCCAGGAAATAATGCGGTGACCGGCCGGC
>JBBIRG010000326.1:0-3573 GCA_037441945.1 Bacteroidota bacterium
TATCATACCGGTTAATGATAAATTCACGGAAAAGACAGCCGAAGCTTATTTGCCGGATAGTGATGTTCTGGTGGACTGCGTTGACAATTATGATACGCGCGTCGCCATGGCGCAAATGGAGCACCGGTACGGAAAACCGATGATCCACGGCGCCGTTTCCGATTTCCTGGGAACCATAGCGATATTCGATTCCCGCAAAGGACCATGCTTCCGCTGTATCTACGAAGAAAATCCCGCGACGGGCATGATCCCTGTTTTCGGGGCTCTGCCGGGAATGGTCGGTTCCATGCAGGCGGTGGAAACGATCAAAATCCTGTCCGGCATCGGAAAAATTCCTTATAATAAAATTCTGCTGATTGACATGGAACACGGAATTTTTCATCATGCCGAAATCGAAAAAAATAAAAACTGTCCGGTTTGCCATTAACGACTAATTAAAAAAGAATGTCTGTTTCATCCTTGACGGTTATCTTCAAACATTGGGATATTTGAATGTCAAGGGAACGGCATTTATCACGCGCAAAGACCAGATCATCCGGTCATTCGGAAAAGAACAATGAGAAACTTTTTTCGCGGAACTGAGAAAAAGGATGATTATTTCAAAACCGAACCGGCCCGGTCGCGCTGATACCGATCCTGCCCTTCTTTTTTTTTAACGATGAAATGATCAAGAAATTTTACGGCGACAACCCGCAGATGTATTGGGTTTCGGGGAACACTCCGCGGCATGGGCGCTGACCGAGCGTCCTTACAAGGTTTTCATGACCAGCAAGAACCTGAATTCCTTTATTGACCAGACGATGCCGATGGTATGGTCCACCTATTATACCGCCGGCGAAATGCGGGGAATCATCCGGGAAAAATCCATTTCCGTTAAAATTAAAGGCATCACCACACCGCATATCTATTTTGAACTGACCACGATGGGTTTTGTGAAAAAAGCGCTGGAATTGTTCGGCCTGAAAAACATTCGCCATGAATGCCTGAGCGGTCACAATTCCGGAAATGAGGAAATCCATTATGTGTTTTATTTTGATTAGAAAAAGATCAGCCGCGGATTCACTGATTAAAGGAATTCAGGCAACAAAATAAATCTGTTTCCCAAGCGGCGATTTGATTTGGCGGATCGTTTAAGAAACGACAATACGTCTTCGAAATTCAAATGGGCTTCGCCTTTTCATTTTACAGATTTGCCAAATCTTGATATGATCCGGTTTCCTCTGAATCCGAATGAACATTGCTTTATTGAAATTCCAGATATTACAGTCAATTTCGTATGCGCAACTTGATAAGTTGCGCTACGGGAAGACAATGATGGGGCAAATCTTTTACACGTGACCTTGAGATTCGACAAGCCCGACCTAAAGGTCGCGGCTACGGGGTCTTTTTCTGTACGTTTCTTCAGCGAAACTTGATAAGTTACGCTACGGGAAGACAAGGATGGGGCAAATATTTTTACTAAATTTTTAATCCGTCATTCAGCGCGTTTCTCTCATGATACTCGGCACTGAACGACGTCTTCTTTATCCCTAAAAAGAGACCGGAACGAAACTGGACTTAACGGCTCGCTTTTCTTATCCATGAAACAGAAAACTCCGGCCTGATGTAAGTATTCGATAAACGAAAACCGTTGTTGTTGTTACGATTAGCGGGTTTGTTGTTGTTGCGGTTCGATGCGCGCAGGTTATTCGGTTTATTGTTCCACGACCCGCCGCGCAACACTCGGTTCGTTTATGGCATTTCGTCCCGTTTCAGGAATACGGAATCATAAACGTAAATTCATTCTCATAACCATCGTGTTTAAAAGGGATCTTCTGAAAAAGACGGTTAACAAAACGGACATTTCCGTATCCGGCATACCCCAGCCATCCATTGATTGATAAAAGTAATTGGTCCCACATGAGACTACCGTTTGCGTAAGCGTATCGCTTATGTTTCATAAGTTTTCTGAACCGCTGAATGTTTGCTCGCAGAAATCGCGCGCGATAAGAAAACAGTTTATAACCTAAAAACGAAATTCCGTCTTTCGACGGTATCCATTGACATTTTCTCTCATGAAGTTTTAGTCTCCGATGTTCAAGAAAGTCTTGAATGAAACTCAGCGTTTCTTTCAGTTCCAAGGCATTGTTTCCGAATATCAGTGCGTCGTCCATATACCGTACATAACGTTTTATGCAAAGTTCCTGCTTGATCAATCGATCCATGGCTGTCAGATAATAATTGGCGAAAATCTGGCTGGTCAGGTTTCCGATAGGAAGACCTCGGGGCCTTGCGGCGTCCTTACCTGTATCCCACGGAAAAGGATAATAATATTCCGGTGAAGATGTATAGGTGGCCAATATTTTTTGGATCAGTCGTATAATCCGCAGATCGGATATTTTCTTTTGTATATCCCCGATCAGTAATTCATGATCAATGGTAAAAAAATATTTTTTCAAATCCATTTTCAATACCCATGATGAGGAACGAAGAAAATGCTGTGCCCGTTGCATGGCGCGGTGCGACCCTTTTCCGATTCGGCAGGCATAGCTGTCGTCGATCATGGCTTTATCCAGTATCGGCTCAATTACGTTACACAAAGCATGATGCACCACGCGGTCGCGATAGGGCGCCGCGCAAATCTGGCGCTCTTTCGGATCGGTAATCACAAAACGGTTGTATTCCCCGAATTCGTAAGTTTCGCTATTGAGGCGTTCCTGGATGTCAAGAAGATTTTCTTCCAATGTGCATTCGAATTCCAATACGTTGTTTTTGAGACGCTTGCCGCGGCGCGCTTTCCGGGCGGCGACCCAAAGATTATCAAAAGAACATACCTTTTCATACAAATGTTTATATTTAGTTCCCATTGCCGCTTACACGTGGAGAGTCAAGTCTGCATTCAAAAAAATCTATTCCATGTCTTTACTGTATTTTTCCCACCCGCCGATCATCCTGCCGATTTCAGTAGTCTGCCGGATGACGTATTCGTAATCCTTTATCGTAATGCACTGCAGGTCTTTGGACAGGCGGACTAAGTAACGCAGTTTTTCCAATTGCAGGTTGGCCTGTCGTAAAAAATGGCTTTTTTTGCCAGATGCGTATCGCGCTTCGATGACCCGTTCCAGCAAATCCAGAAAACAACTGACAATCCGTTCACCCAAACTGTACTTGAACTTCTTGGGATAAAGATTGATTTTCTGTACATACCACAGGATCAGATCGTACAGCAGGGGAAGTATTTTGATTTCGGACATGGATTTCTTTCAGTCAGATTTGCCAAATCTTTAAGATTTGGCAAATCTTAGTCATCCTCTTCAATAATCAAATCCTGAATTTCTTTCAGCGATTGCTCTTTTCGGTGATAATCCATAAAAGTCTCAATTCCGCCAAAGTGACGAATTATTTCATCTCTTTTCAGCCACGTATTGGTGTCTTCGCATAACGCATGGTAGGAACTTTTTGAATAATGACTCAGGGAATTGGCTATGCCATGATGAACGGGATTGTTATGGATGTAATAAATGAGCGCATTGAAATACCGTTCATTCGTAACCGGAATCCGTCTGAATGGTTTTTGAAATAAGCTTCCATGCC
>JBBIRG010000327.1:0-3551 GCA_037441945.1 Bacteroidota bacterium
ATATCCAGAACGCCATCGACGATTTGCCCGACCAGTTCCGCGACGTTGTCATGCTGGTGGATGTGGAAGGTTTTTCCTATCAGGAAACGTCAGATATACTAGGAATACCGCCGGGAACAGTAATGTCCAGGCTTTTCCGGGGCAGGAAGATCCTTCAGAAAGAACTCTGGGAATACGCCGTTGAGTACGGATACGTGAATTAACCGTACAGTCTTCGTAAAAAACATTCATTCATCCAGGAAAGGAAAATTATGTTAGAAGGTTACGGTCAGTCGAATGATCCGCATGAACATAAAGAGAGTTCAATTTGCCAGGAAGTAAACCGGCGCGTGTACGCGTTTATTGACGGAAAAATGGAAATTGCGCAGCTGAAAGAAATCAAGGAGCATATCAACAAATGTGTTTCCTGTCAGACGCTAGTTCAGTTTGAGAAAAAACTGATTCAGGTTATTAAAATGAAAGGGGGGCAAATCACACAGGAATTACCGGCTTCGCTCCGTGAAAGAATCAAACAGGTTTTTGATATAAAAAATACGGCGAAGGGGGATTAGAACATTTCACCGCCAACCCTGGGCAATCGGTATGCGCCGTCCGTAACCGAACGCCTTGGTAGTTACGCGCAGGCCCGGCGCCGCCTGACGACGCTTATATTCGTTGTGATCAATTAATCTCAGAACCTTTTCAACTGTTTTTCGTTCGTAGCCCAAATGGACGATTTCTTCGGCATCTTTGGATTCTTCCACGTAAGATTGGATAATGCCGTCAAGTATGTCATATGGCGGCAGGCTGTCTTGATCGGTCTGGCCGTATTTGAGTTCAGCCGAAGGCGGTTTGCGGATGGTATTATCAGGTATCGTTTCCCTTTGCCGGTTTAGCCACCGCGCGATTCGGTATACCATGGTTTTAGGGACATCACTGATCACGGAAAGTCCGCCGCACATATCGCCGTAAATCGTGCAGTAACCGACAGCAAGTTCCGATTTGTTGCCCGTGATCAGTACCATTGCGCCGGATTTGTTGGATAAGGCCATCAGGAAATTTCCACGGATCCGCGCCTGGATGTTTTCTTCCGTAATATCTTCCGAAGCGCCCTTAAAATGCGGGTTCAGTACATCCAGATAATGCTGGTAAAGCGGCTCGATCGGGATGACATGATAATGAATGCCCAGATTCTCAGCCAGCGAGCGGGCGTCATCGAGACTGTGCTGGGTTGAATAGCGCGAGGGCATGGCGATCCCTGTTACATTGTCAGCGCCCAGGGCATCTGCGGCTATAGCAGCAACCATTGCCGAATCGATCCCCCCGCTCAGTCCGATCAGGCATTTGCGGAATCCGCATTTGCCAATATAATCTCGCAGTCCCAGCACCAGCGCCCGGTAAATCTGTTCTTCATCGGCCATTTGAAAAACCGGTTCCGAGACCGCAGGCTGATTAAGGTCAATCAGGATGCATTCTTCTGAAAAAGATGTTGCGGCGCCGATTACTTCGCCGCCGGCATTCAGACAGAAACTCGATCCGTCAAAAATAAGGCTGTCATTTCCGCCGCATAGGTTGACCATGAGCGAGGGTATCCGGTACTTTCGGCTGATGGCCTGAAACATATTCAGGCGTAGCCTGGCTTTGCCGACATGAAACGGCGAGGCGGAAATATTAATCAGAAGATCCGCGCCCGACCGGGCAATGGATTCGACCGGATCGGTCGGGTATAATCGCTGGCCCCAGAAATCCTTGTCGTTCCAGGCATCTTCGCAGATTGTCACGCCGATGCGGGTTTGTTTCAGTTTAAACAGCCGCTGTTCGCGGCAGGGCTCAAAATGCCGGCGCTCATCGAACACATCGTAATTCGGCAGCAGCGTTTTGCATTGCGTATCTTCAATGCGGCCATCGCGGATAAATGCGGCCGCATTATACAGCGCGTTGCCCTCGCCGGAAGTATTTCTTGCAATATAACCGCAGATGACGGCGATATTCATTGCTTCCGAAGCGACCGTTTTCAACGATTCGAGGTTTTTTTCAATGAATGATTTTTTTTCTACCAGGTCTTCCGGGGGGTAACCCACTACCGACAATTCTGGAAACACAACGATATCCGCATCCCGGTCCTGGCCTTGCTTTATGAAGGATATGATTTTTCTTGTGTTGTTTTCAAAATCACCCAGACGGGTGTTGATCTGCGCTAGTAAGATTTTCATGGCCGGCCTGCAAAAAAAAATCCGATAAATATATACCGGATTCCTGGAAAGATTAAAGTGACTTATTCATTTTAATTGCGGATTACATCCACAACGAGTCCGCCGACACGGAACGGCGTGTGACGAAGGCTGATTTCAATAGGATCATAAGCGCTGTTGGCCGGCTGAAGGATAACATGATCCCCGCGCCGGTATATCCTTTTTACGGTCGGTTCGTCATTCACATACGCGATGACAATATCCCCGTTGGAGAATTCAGCGCCGTACTTGACAACGATATGATTGCCGTCAAATATACCGTCCTCGATCATGCTGTCGCCCGTTACCTGAAGGGCAAAAAATTTCGAGGAAGGGCGGACGGGTGATTCAGTTTTCCACTGAATTTCGCCTATCGGATGGCTTTCTGAAAAAAGAGGCTCGCCTGCTGAAATCTTTCCCAGTACCGGAAGCGCAATATTTGTTTGCGGATCATGATTTCTGGAAGTCATAATAACCTCTCATGAATAGCTTTTATTCTGATGGTAAGATAATAAATATAGGTTATGATTACAAGGATTATTTACAGTTTTCGTAAATGATTTTGTATATGATTTGTACATTTTCGGAATATTACCATCCAGTGATGGAATTAACCGGCAATCGTGAAATAAGCCTTAAAATAAAAGGGGTAATGAAAAAAAAAACTTGTTTCAACGTTCCGTTATATATATATTTTTGATGAAATTAACCGATGCGGAATGCAATGGATTATTTAAAAAATAAATTCGGGAAACTGATTCTGGCGTCTGAATCGCCGCGCCGAGCGGCCATTTTAAAGCAGGTTGGTTTTGATTTTTCAGTTCATCCCAGCCGTATTGAAGAAACGACAGAACAGACGGAGCCGGTGATTATTGCCAGAGAACTCGCTGAAAAAAAAGCCGTTTCAGTTTCCGCGCTGTTCCCTGATAACATTGTATTGGGCGCCGATACGATCGTCGTTCTTGACCATCATATTCTCGGCAAACCGGAAAATCGCGATGACGCATTCAGGATTCTGTCGCTTCTCAGCGGGCGAACTCACCAGGTGTTTACCGCTTTTAGCCTGATCCGCAAAGACAAAAACATTATTATTACTGATCATGAATGCACCGATGTGAAATTCCGCCGCTTACAGGACGAAGAAATTCGCGGTTACATAGCTACCGGTTCTCCAATGGATAAGGCCGGCGCTTACGGTATTCAAGACGGTAGCGCTGTTTTTATAGAAAGGATAAGCGGCGATTTTTACAACGTCGTCGGACTGCCGGTAACACGGCTGTACCGGACGCTTTTTGCCCATTTCAATCACAGCCCGGACGAGTAAAATGAGCCTGAATTATT
>JBBIRG010000328.1:0-745 GCA_037441945.1 Bacteroidota bacterium
GGCAATATAATTTTCTTGTCCTAAAGGTTTACCATTTAAAAATAGATCATAATTACCAATAGGCAGTAATAATTTAAATTGCCCGGTATTAGTGGATTTTGTTATATAAGTAGTGTTTTTTACTTCAACATCAATATTGGGCAATGGATCACCACTTAAAGCGTCAAAAACAAAACCTATTATTTGTCCTGAATTTACTAATAAAGTGGAATCTAATGTTGACTCAACTACTTTACTTTTACTTTTGTAATATTTTTGTCCATTATTTGAAAAAAAACACGAATTAAATATAAAGATTAGTAATATTAAAAAAATTAACTTATTTCTATTCATCATTTTCTTCTTCCTTTTCTTTCACATTTCCTTTAGTGAAATTTCTAGGAGATTTTCCAGTTTGTTTAAAATAACTCCTGGCCGCTTTATGATCTGATTTTCCTTTAAATCCACCTTTTAAAATTCTACTTACATTATCCCATATAACTTTTGGTTCTCTTAATTTGTTAGAACTCTCGCTTGTCATTATTCCGGTGCCAAAGTGTTCCAATCCAAGAGAATGACCTATTTCATGGGGTCCTGTAGAAGAATTTTGCCGCGATTCTTTAACATATACTCTGCTACCGACTATGACTTTTCCATTCTCAATATCAGCATCATCATCTTGAAACACTTGGTCGTCATCTGGTTTTACAAAATATGCGTTACCTGGTTCGTTGTTTAATCGGTCATTAGACCAGCTAGCCATTAC
>JBBIRG010000328.1:759-3542 GCA_037441945.1 Bacteroidota bacterium
ACATCATCTGTTTCTTGTACATTCAAATCAAATTTAATATCATAATTTGTTTTTGTTTTTCCGCTAACTTCATAACAATATTTATCACTTTGAGAATTCCATAAATCGACAGCTGCTTTAGCGGAATTAATTGCGGATGCATCACCCTTTGCTACATAATATGTTGCTGTAATTGTAATTGTTCTTGATTCATGGTCAACTTTAATACCAAAATCCCTACCATCAAAATCAACAAACAAAACAGGATTATTATTTGAATAATGGTAAGGAGATAACGAAGGATATTTTTCAGCTAATGGGTCTTTGCTTATCCACCTCCCAATTTCCGCGTTATAATATCTCGCTCCGAAGTAATCCAAGCCTATTTCAATATCCCGTTCTTTGCCTGTAAACTGTTCCTTCGGCTCATTGCTGGTACTGCTTCCGCGGGATTCCTTCCCAAACGGATAGTAATCGCTCCAGGAGTCCACATTACCTTGTTCATTGAGCACGACACGGATGGAACCCAGATGGTCGGAGAGATGATAATACTCAGTATTCAACGACCGCTTTAATTCCACTGATTATATCCTCTTCCTGCGGGAGAATTTCGTTTTCTAATGGCGGCGCGTAGGGAATCGGCGTGTTTTTAGCCGCGACACGTGTCACCGGGGCGTCTAAATATTCAAAACCGAAATCAATTATCTTCGCGATAATTTCGGCGCCGAATCCGCCGAATTCCATGTCTTCGTGAACCACGATACAGCGGTTTGTTTTCTTGATTGATTCAATGACCGTCTCCAGATCAAACGGCACCATAGTCCGGAGATCAATGATCTCCACGCTGAGGCCTTCCTGATCCGCGAGATATTTCGCCGCGGTGATTGACTTCGACACCATCATGCCGTAAGTCACCAGGGTGATATCCGTTCCGGATTGTTTGATGACGGCCTTTCCGTACGGAACCAGATACTCCGCGTCCGGTTCGGGCGATTGCGCGTGCCCTTGCCGGTACAATCCTTTATGTTCAAGGAACAATACAGGATCGTTCCCGCGGATGGCTGTTTTCAGAAGTCCTTTGGCGTCGGCGGCATTGGAGGGATAGGCGATTTTCAGACCCGGGATATGCGCGAAGAATGCCTCAATATTCTGCGAATGGCACAGTCCGCCGTGAATGTAACCGCCCACTGCCACGCGCACCACGACCGGCGAAGCCCAGTGATTATTGGAGCGGTAGCGCATCACGGCCAGTTCGTTCCGGATCTGCATCATCGCCGTCCAGATGTAATCGCCGAACTGGATTTCCACGACCGGTTTCCATCCCCGCGACGCCAGCCCCACCGCGACGCCGATAATGCTGGATTCCGCAAGCGGGGAATTGAAGACGCGCTCTACGCCGTATTTCGTCGACAATCCTTTCGTCGCCGTGAATACGCCTCCCTTCGGATCCTGGATATCCTCACCGAACATGATGATCTTCGGGGTGCGCTCCAGTTCCTCGGCGAGCGCGTGATTGATCGCGTCCACCATCACAACGGGTTTGCCGTTCGGCAGGGTGGCTTCGTAATGCAGCGTATCCGGTTCTTCGTAGAAAACGTACTTCGTCGCCGTGCTTTTATCGGGATAAGGAAGTTCCTCCGCTTCATCCGACGCTTCGTTGATTTCCCGGTCGCAGTCCCCGTGAATAGCTTCGTTATCGGCTTCCGTGAGTATTTTTTCCTTCATCAGCCACTGTTTCATTTTCTCGATCGGGTCGCGTGATTTTTCTTTTTCCAGGTCGTCTGCGTCACGGTATTTTCTCTGGTCATCGGACGACGAATGCGGCAGCAGGCGAACCACATCGGCAACGACGAGGCACGGTCCCTCCCGCCGCCGGCACAGCGCTGCAGCCTCTTTCATAATGGCGTAACTTTCAAGAAAATCCGTGCCGTCCATCTGGAAACCCTTCAGGTTGGCGTATCCGGAAACCATTCGGTAAACGGAGCTACCCGCCGTCTGTTGGGCAATGGGAACTGAAATGGCAAATTTGTTATCCTGTATGAAAAAGATCACCGGCATTTTCTCGCGGCTCGCCCAGTTCAGAGCTTCGTGAAAATCACCCTGCGACGTGGTTCCCTCGCCGGAGGAAACGTACACGACCTCCTCGGTTCCTTCCTTGTACGCGCCCATCGCGCAACCGACGGACTGAAGGAACTGCGTGCCCGTGGGACTCGACTGCGAAACAATCCGCAAATCCTTATGCCCGTAATGTTGCGGCATCTGCCGTCCGCCGGACATGGGATCTTCCGCTCGGGCGAGAAACGACAGCAAAATTTCTTTCGTCGTCATGCCGATGGTCATCGACAGCGCCTGGTCGCGGTAATACGGGTAAAACCAGTCCTTGCCGGGTTTCATATTCAGCGCCGCCGCGACCTGCGCGGCCTCATGGCCGGAACAGCCGATATGGAAAAAACCTTTTCCGAGTTTCAGAAGCCGGAGCATTTTATCGTCCAGCTTCCTCGAAAGGATCATCATTTTGTAAGCCCGCAGAAGCTTTTCCCGCGACAGTTCGGGGAAATCAGAGAGCCGGTATTTCAGCTGGGGATTTTTTCCGTTGCCGGATTTGGAGTTTTTCATGGTCACTTCGGTTTATTTTTTAATTTCATTCAGTATGGATTCAATTTTCTGCCGGTAACCGGATTCCGGCGCTATTTTCAGGTAGGTTTCGAGCCGTTTAACCGCCTGCTTGTCTTCACCGAGATAATAATGCGCAAGTCCCGCGTAAAGATAACTGTCCGCGAAATCCGGATTGATTTCTATCGCGG
>JBBIRG010000329.1:0-3503 GCA_037441945.1 Bacteroidota bacterium
GTGGCGAAAACGGAACCGGTAACGGCCATATCGGCGCCGATCAGCGGATTTCCGACGGCTTCGAGCCACAAGTAATGGCCTTCCGAATGCTGAAACCGGAATTCCAGCTTAACGGTTTTATGGTTTTGAATATGCGTGTAAATGGCATTCAGGAACCGTTCGCTGTCGTCCGGATGGATGAAATCGAGATAAGAACGCCCGAGCATGTCTTCAGGGCGAAAACCCAGGATTTGCCGGTGGGAGGGACTGATGTATATCAGGTTGCCGTTTCCGTCAAGCCGGCTGACCATATCGAGCATGTGATCGGTTATTTGTTTATAGCGGTCCTCGCTCCTGTGAAGAGCTTCCTGTATTCGTTTCCGGTCGGTGATATCGAGGAGAATGGCGAATGAACCGACGAATCCGCCTTGTTCGTCCGAATGCGGCGTTACGGTTGCCAGAAGATAACGGTACTCATTATCGGGACGGATGATATCCAGTTCGTAGCTTGTTTTCATGCCTTTGCGCCGCAGGGAGGTCTGAACAATAATGCGTTCGTACATATCCTGCGTGACAAAGCTTCGTATGGACTGGCCTATCAGAGCGTCTTCAGAAACGCCGAAAATACCGGCGGCGGCGGGATTGACAAACGTAAACCGCTCCTCTATATCAACAATCGCTATTCCCACGCCGATATTATCGACCAGTGAATGGTACTTTTTCTCGCTGTCCTGAATTAATTTTTCCGCGTGTTTGCGTTCGGTTACGTTGCGCACGACCGCCTGCAGGATGGTTTTTCCCTTAATATGCACGGCGCTGAGCAGGACTTCGGCGTCGAAATCCGAGCCGTCGGCCCGGCGGTGGATCCAATCAAAAAAACAGCGGCCTTCGTGAATCGCCTGCTTGATGCGTTCCGAAGCCAGTTCCATCGAGTCCATTCCGTTAGCCTGTTTCGGCGGCGAGAATTCGGATGGATGATGGCCGACGAACTGGTCTTTGGTCGAACAGCCGAAAATTTTTAATGTCGCCGGATTGCAGTCGGTAAATCCTTCTTCGTTCAGGATCATGACGGCGTCCTGCGTGGATTCGTACAGTTCGCGGTATTCCGTTTCCGATTCGCGGAGTTTATCCAGCGCGGCGGTGTGTTCGGTGATGTCCAGCGCCGTGAAGATCACGCCTTCGCCGGGTTTTGCGGCATCCATGACAGCCGAACTCAGCAGGATATGGATGATGGAGCCGTCTTTCTTCTTCCACCGCGTTTCGATGATGCCAACGCCGCTTTTCTCAATCTGATCGTATTTGACTTTTCCGACATTATCATACGTTTCCTGGTCGGGATACAGCATTCGCGATTTTTGTCCAAGCAGTTCCGCCTCGCTGTAACCGGTCATCCGGCAGAGCCTTTCGTTGACTTTCCGGAAAACGCGGTCGGCGACGGTCCCAATACCGACGGGCGTAGCGCGAAACAAGCTTTCCAGTTCGGCTTCGTTGCGGCGTACGGTTTCATCGGCTTTCCGGCGTTCGGCTATTTCACTTTCCAGGAGTTTCTGCTGGTCGAAATACCGGCGGGTCAATCCGGCGATGACGCCCATTTCATCGCGCCGCTGAAGGATCGGTTGCAATAATTCCGGGTTATAGTCGCGGAGCGAACGGGTAACGGCCGACAGGGGCTTTATGACGCGCCTTTGCACGACGAACATCATAACGCCGGTTACGGCGATTGCCAGGCTGAAAAGGATCCAGTACAGCAGCGTCGTCAGATCCACAAACGTTCTACCGAAAGGATTGGTCCGTATCCAGTGCATGTCGGTTACCGCCTGTCCCTGGAAATCTCGCAGCGTCCGGATGATCCGCGATTCCGAAGGATCGGACTCGCGGGAATGACCGGTTTCATGGAATTCGATCCGGCTGCCGGTGACTGCCGCTAATTGCTCGATAAACGGCTGTTCCCAGATCGAAGCGATGATCAGATAACAGAATTCATCTGTGCCGGATCGCGCTGTCTTAACGGCTTCCAGTTCGACGAACCCTTCATCGCACCGTGACACAGCGTACGCGGCGACGCCGGAATCCAGCCGACCGAAAAGGCCTGTCATTCCTGAAAATTCGGGCGTATTCCGCATTTCCGTTTCCGACCAAATCAGGCGCCTAGAATGGTCATAGAGGAGCGCGGCTTTTAAATGAAACGGCCGGATAACACCCGAGGAAAAAACGGTTTCCTTTTTTTGCGTCCGGTAACCGTTTTCCAGTACCGCATGGGTAAACAGCGGATTCCGTACCAAATCATGAAGACGTTCCTTCCGCTGGGCCAACAAACGGTCAACCGCGGCTTCAAAATTTTTTTGCCTCAGATGAACAACGGCATTATTCTTTTCGTTATTAACGGAAAGAATCAGAATGAATATAACGATGAAAGGAATTATAACAGCCAGCAAGGATGCCAAAATGACGCGGTTCACTTTTTTGGGGACGGATAATCCCTTAAACGATAAAAAACCATCGCTCGTTTGATTCATATATCCCTCAGATTTTAGAATACTTTAATACAAATCAGACTATATGGAAATGTTTTGAAAATTTAACTTAGATTCGTTGCATTAGCAAGTTTTAATTTTATCTGCGTTGTAAAGACCCGGATTTCATATATGCTTTATTAAATTCGGAACCAGCGTTGATCGAAAAATGCTGCTGAGGCGCGTATAATATAATCCTCTATCAGGGGTTATATAACATATTTACTTTTTTCGATATTTGCTTTATTCCGCATTTGCTGCTCCCCGCCAAAAAGAATTAGTAGCGAAATACATAAAAAAAGACTACTATTTCGGTAACAAGTTTATGCAAATCATTAAGACAAAAGTAAAATGTTTTTATGGGATCTGCGATACCCAACATGAAAATCGTTTGCATCCTGTTTTTTCTTGTTTTGACTTGTAATGCCCGTCTTAAGGCGCAGGGAAAAGGATTACTCGTACAGGATACTTCCGTGTCGATCTCCGATTCGCTGATTCTGCGGACGATAACCCTGGAAGAAGCGTATGATTTGCATCAGTCCCAAACAGGAATCTTTGTGGACTCCCGTTCCCATTTTTTTTATAAACGGGCTCACATACGGGGTTCGGTATCCATCTGTTACCGCTGTACCGATACCAGTAGGGTGATGAAAGAACTTCCCCGCGATCAACTGCTGATCGTATACTGCAGCGGTCCGCGGTGCGAGCAGGCTCAGATGCTTATCACCAAACTCCTTCAAAACAATTTCCTGAGAATTTACCTGTTCAGCGGCGGTATGGACGCCTGGCGCGCGGCCGGCTATCCGATCGATGAAATCGATATTACAAGAAAAACGAAAGAATCGGAGCGATAAATGTTTTCCGGGAATTAAAGTTTCATTAAACCCCGGTTTTGCAAATAATTTTTAAAATCACCCAGTCCGAAAGCGAACGGCGACCCGACAACAACGTTCGAATAACCGCCCGGCCAATAAGCCCGGAGAATTGATGCGGATGAAATAATTTGCAGTT
>JBBIRG010000330.1:0-1221 GCA_037441945.1 Bacteroidota bacterium
ACGGATATCCGAAAGGCAACGGTCGCACATGAAACGGGACAAAGTCTGCGCTTTAATGATAAGGTAATAGGTATGTCCGGTTTTTTTAAGATTCACGACTGTACGGATCGTATCGGGAAATACAATGTTGCCTTCAAAATCTTTCATATCTAAATGAATATCATGATGAGAACTATAAAAAAGGAACTCATGTTCCCCGTCATCAAGCGACATTATTTTTTCAAGAATCACATGCATTTCAGTCAACCGTAAATCCAACAGGATAAATAACTTAAAAATAAACAAGGCAATGATTATATATTATTTTTATTTTATAGTCAAGAAATTTTCTGAATTAAATTTGGGGGACATTAAATTTGCAACATAAATTTTGACGTCGGGTTTAACACTAAAAAAATGAAAAAATGCTTATTTACGGCAAACCGTCCTTAAACACAAAATGTTGACATACAACGCCTCGCAGAAAATTATTTCATAATCCGCCTGGTTAGAGATGTATAACGGTAAAAATATTATTTCTAACAAATGTCGTGAATTTATTCAACAAACTTCCGAGCCGGATAATTGTAATTTAATGCTTTATCACTGGCACACTAATTGCAAATCCAAGCGTCATAACAAATCAGGAGACAGACATGTTACGAAATTTGACTTTCTTATTTATACTCCTCGTCATGATGGCGTGCGCCTACGGATATGAAGCGGTATCGGATGTGGCGTATATCAAGACATACCGGTATCAGGCTCATCAGAAACCGGTGGATATTTATTATGACAATGACCGTCCCGTGAAGGAATATGTACAGTTTGCGGTTATCGAAATAAAGGGCGCGAAGTATGACAACATGAATCACTTGCTGAATCTAATGCGGCAGAGAGCTCAGGCTATCGGCGCGGACGGAGTAATGAACGTACGGAAAGATTATGCCGTACGTGAGCGCGGACTGGTTACGGACGCTTTTTTTGATGAAAAACCGGAAAAATTTACAGCGCCGGTTTTTACCGGCATCGCAATTAAATATGTTAACGAATCCGAAGAAGGGAGGAATCCATGAAAACAGCACGGCTGATCCTGATCTCTTTTCTTATGTCCTCTTGCGTCGCGCCGCGTATCACGACCTATGAGGGACAGAAAGTCGCCAAAGGCAAGGGCGTGGTTGTCGAATGCAGCCTCATCAGCGGGGAACAGTTTGAATTCGACGATCCCGGCGCGAGACTGAT
>JBBIRG010000330.1:1292-1505 GCA_037441945.1 Bacteroidota bacterium
CCGTCGCCAGCAGTTGTATGATATGCGTCAGAATTTAATGACTGAACCGGATTCGATACTGCGATTCAGCAGGATTGTGAACGCGACGGGGGAATCCATTATATTTCTGAATCCCGGCGCGAAGTATTATGAATCGGCGGTTTTCATTTCCGGAGCGACCATGAACGGATCGCCCGTGGATATTCCCGTCGACCAGGTGGCGCAAAGTGAAAA
>JBBIRG010000330.1:1527-3499 GCA_037441945.1 Bacteroidota bacterium
CAAGCCGGTTTCCTGCAGGTCATTGGATTTTTCGGTTGCCTCGCTCTCGCCGTGCTTTACGGAATGGCCAAAGCAAACGAAGGCCGGTAAATCAGAGTGGAACTTTCATGAGAGATTGAAAATCACGCTCAAACGGTTTCCGATACTCTCATTCGCCTAGGGCTTATTCATTACCCGAACGGACAAATTTATTTTCCAAGAACTTTCACTCGTAAAAAAAAATTAAACCAAAGTAAATCGTGCGCGTGAAAATTCTAAGGACAGGGGTTATGCAGAATATCATCCGGACAAAAAAAAAATATGACCACTTTTCATAATGAAGATCACTTCATGAGAGAGCGGCAGGGTAAACAGAATGATTTGTATTGTAAAGTCGTTCAGTTGTAAAAATGCATGAATTTTTCCGCCTCGATTTTCTGCTTACGCTTTTGCGGGAAAATTTATTGTGCTCATTAATATGCGTGAAAAAGAAATTTTTTGATTACGGCCTGTTATACATCGAATAAACCGTCCAGCTCAGGGCGGCAACGGCGACGATTATATTGATTGGTCGTATAGGCGGTTCGACAGCGGCCATCAACCGCACCGGTAATACGCCGGAAAGGGACATAAAGACGAGATTCATCGCCGGTGCGCCCGGTTTGCCGGCGGTTGTCAAACTGAAAAAAATTTCCTGCCATAACAGCACCATGATTATAATGAAGGAAGGTTCTAGGTAACGCTGATAACCCGTTGAAGCAAAAAAACCGGAAAGACGGGACGCACCTTCCATAAATCCGTACGTGATGATAATCAGTCCGCCGATCATCCCCGCTACGGATAAAATACCGTAAAGAACTTTTCCGTTCACGAAAAACTCCAGCATATAAACGAGTCCGAATATAACGACGGCCGCGAGGCATAGGATCCACAAAATCCAGATATACGAGGGTATGGAGTCGGACTCTTCAATCGGTTTATTGGCCTTTTCAGGGGCATCGCCCGATACGGCGCTCAGGATCACGGCGATGATGCCGACGACTAATAACACGGCCATGACGCCTTCTTCCAGAATATTATAAATGTGCAGGAGTATCGGTAAAACAAATCCCATCATTACAATGGAAAAGATGACAATACCGCTCAGCAGCGCCGATATGAATTTTTTCATGAGCCTGACGTTCGCAAGGATTTGCGCGCGCAACCTTGCCAGGTAAGCGGGGACTATGACGTCGATCAGTACGATCAAAACGGCCAGGCCGGCGGGATCGGTTGCCGTAAAAACTGAGAATTCCCGGTTGACGACAAAAAAATTAAGCGCCGTGACAAAAACGACAATCATCAGGTCAAGAAAAAATTCGTGAATGTTAAATAAACCCGTATCTTTGATAATCAGATTGGAGTCTTCCATGAATCAATCTCCGGAAATGGTTTTTAAAAAAGGTAGCGGTCAGTCCTGCGCTTTCCTGTGCGCGACGGCATGGGCGATAAACCGGGCTGAGTCGTCTGCCGAAACGGAACCGATATCAAGGATATGAACTTTTTTTATATGCCATTTATTGATGATGGACTGAATGAATTTTTTGCGGACAACTAGGATTAGGATGTGTTTTTCTTGTATCAATTGATCCAGGGCGTGCGCCCACAGGCGTCCTTCGGCTTCGAACCGGCCTATCTCATCAATCACCGTTATATCGCTTTCATTATCGCCCGAAAACAACCATCTCTCTCCGGTTTGTACAGCCAGAGGATTAAAGTAAAAACGCGCTAATTTTTCCCATCCTTCTACGGGCGTATCGCGGCATAATTCAACCGATTCGCCGTTATGGATATTCCGTAATTTGAAGCCGGTTTTCCGGTTATCGGCCCATTGTCCTTCGGCTAAAAAACCCCTGACCCGGATATTCTTTACACGGAGTTGTTCGGTGACCTGTTTTGCGTATGTGGTCTTTCCCTGCCCGACTTCGCCCGATATGAAAAATATATCCGGCGG
>JBBIRG010000331.1:0-690 GCA_037441945.1 Bacteroidota bacterium
AAGGCACTGTCGAATCATGAATGGCTTTTCGATAATGTTGTTACTATTTTGAGACAATCAATAAAACAGCCCATGGCTATTTTTTATTTATATCATCTCCGGTGTTTTAATGCCGCTCTCTTTTTTTTTTTTAGAAAATCGTCAACATGTTATTCAGCAACACGATATCACTGCAATCCTTTAGTTATCAAAGTAGTACAAGGCAGATCTTGACACCTTTAAATTTATACCAATGCGAACGATACGATTATATTTACAAACCAAAAAATGTATAGCGATATATTCAAACCTGGTGTCGGATCACAGGAGAAGCGGAAGCGACTGAACATTAACCAATCAACCGCATCCGGACTTAGTTTCGATCTTTTACATGGCTCCTGTTTTTACACCAGCAGTGGCTGTGGTTTTCTATATCCCGTCTTTTTATGCGACTATCAATCTTTGTCTATCAGTCAAAGATTAACGTACAAGTATCATTTTCCTTGTTTGCATAAAATTACCCGCTTTGAGACGGTAAATATAAACACCGCTGCTGACGGCTTGTCCGTATTTATTTTTTCCATTCCATATCACAGAATGATTTCCGGCTTTTTGGGAGGCATTGAGCAGCGTGCATACCTCCTGCCCCAGCAGATTATAAATCTTCAGCGACACCTTACTGTTCACGGCTAACTGATAACGTATCACGGT
>JBBIRG010000331.1:738-3498 GCA_037441945.1 Bacteroidota bacterium
ATTTTCATCCCGCGGTACATCAATCAGCGGAGCTGAAGCGTAGCCGGTAATCAGAATATCGTCTACATACCAGCCGTCGGCGGTTACGCCGACGTCGCTGGTCAGCGTAAAGCGGATCTTGACGTTGTTTTTTCCGGCGACATAATCGGAAATATCATAACTGCGCTGATGCCAAGTCGTATTTGTCCCGCTGTAACGCGCAAGCTGAATCCATGAACCGCCCCCGTTGGTTGACAGTTCGGTCACGCAATAATCATAACCGGATTCAGTATCATATCTTCCCCAAAATGTTAACTTGGCTCCGGCTATGTTTGAACAATTCAGCGAACCGTTTAAAGTCATCATCGCGTTCGCGTTATTCAGATACGAACCCGAAGGACTGTCGGTAAATGAACTCGACGGGGAATAAGATTGGGCGGTAGTTTTTGCCCAGGTTCCGTTCGTAGAACCCGCGGTTGTCCAGTTATTGGCATCGCTCTCGCCGTTGTCGGAAAAAACGACCGTCGTGGGATTACCTACAAGTATGCTGATTTTTTTATTGTAAACCGACGCGCCGTCTATTGAAAGGGTCAGCTGGTTGGAAAACGCGCAGCTTGACGGGATGGAATTGGACAACCGGAAGGGAATAACGATGGTGTCGACTTCCCTGAACTGAGTCTGCGACAAGCTGCCGGTCGCGCTGTAGAACGTAATGCCTTCATGCGGTGTTGTCAGTTCGTAATTGACCGTGACGTTTACGTCGACGCCGTTGTTTTGCAAAGCGATCCGGATTTGTCCGCTGTCGCCGGGCTGATAGGTATTGAGATTCGTCCGCACGTCGGCGATGCGCGGATGCTTACCGGCTACCCAAGCCATATAAAGATTCGGAAAAAGATTTTCAGCGGCTAATGGAAAAATTTCCGGCTGTGTGGGCCAGAATCCCGTCGTTCCAACCTCGGGAGTCATGGAAAATATTTTTGGATGTCCCATGGAATCATTGCCGTACATCCAGTCGTCCGTACCCCCGTTCACCGCGTAAAGCAGCTGCGCCGGCGTGCCGTATCGATAACCATTATATTGCGTCATCTCCATTGCGTAACGCGTAAACCGAACAGAGTCTTTTGTTGTCTGGTTGATATATCCCCAGGGATAAATCAGCAAGTTGGAATAGGTGTGGTAATTCAGGGCGGTTTTGAAAAGATGCGTATTGCAGAAATTCTGGACGGTTTGCGTTTCCGGTTCGGATGCCGCCGAAGGCCCGCGGTAGGTATCGGACGATGGGGTTCCGCTTGACCCGCTATTGTCGTATCCCCACCGGTAAGCAAAATTCCTGTTGAGATCGACGCCGTAACTGCTTCCATTATTACGCCTGTTTTTTCTCCACTGCCCTCCGCCGGCTGGATTTGTCGTCTGATTATAAAGATAACCGTCAGGATTCAGGCAGGGCGCAAACCAAAGCTGGCGGTTATTCAGCAGGTAAGTCGCTTCATCGTCCGTTCCGTAGTTCTCAAGCAAATAGAACATGAAATACATCACCGCCATCATGCCCTGCGGTTCGCGGGCGTGAGTCAGCGAGTTATAAAATACTTCCGGTTTGGTTGGATCGTTGACATTCGGATTGCTCGAGATTTTCATGGCGTAAATCGGACGGTTTTCTACGGTTCTACCGATGGAATCCTTCGCCGTGGTCAGGTCCGGATACTGCAAATGCATCGAATCCATTTTCCGGTAAATTTCCTGTAATGTATAAAATCCCGCCATACTTCCGTATCCGAATCCCTCAATTCCGTAGGCATCTTTCATCTGCCGTTCCAGCGTCTGCATTTCGCCTTTGGATAACTTCGGTCGGCGGTTAAAGTCCTCGATCACATCGTCGACAATCACTTCGTACGGAATGCCGCTTTTACGTAGCACCACCAATTCGGCTTCGTTGACAACGGTAACGAACGCGTTCTTTTCTTTCTTCACTTCGGTAAAATGAAAATCCATCGCCGCTAATTGCGCGACCTGCTCCTGTGAATTGATGAAAATCCGTATTTCGGAATATTTCAGCTGTTTTTCCTGATTCTGAAAAGCCGTAAGAAATGTAAGTAAAAAAAGAATGCCGATAATGGATAGGAAATAAATCAATCGGCTGCCCTGTTCTTTTTTAAATGAAAAACAAAAAAACGGTTTCATGGGATACCTTTTAAAATTTATAAATGAATGGTTATAAATCAAACGGCTTGATTTTATTTATTTTATTTTCTTATTGCAAGCATAAATATTTTTTCCAATTAACGTTTCAAACCGTTTATGCAAAATGAAAAGCGTGATTATCGGTTTCAGTCACAACGAATGAAAACAAATAAAGAAAAACAAATTGATTTTAAATACAAGATTTTTCCCCCTCGGCGAGCTCAGGGTCGAAATGACACCTACAGGTGATTCATTGCCAGGAAAAGTCGTAGTTGCCGATAAGGTTAATACCTATATACGTTCCTCGAATTATAAGACGATTCATATCATCAGAATTCCGGCTTTTATTTCTCCGTCATTTCCTTGAATACGCTTTCGACATTTTGCCTGATCAGATGAGACCATTCAAGTTGCCCGAAATCCGGCAATGTAATTTCTCTCTGCATTTGCTCCATCGTTCGCCCCTTGCCGATCGCTTCCGCAACAGCGGACCGCAAAGCTTTGAGGTAATCGATTTTCATCCGAATGCCGGCTTTATGCGTCCGGTCGCCATGTCCGGGAATTACGATGTCTATATCCCATAACATCGTTTGCTCCAGCTGC
>JBBIRG010000332.1:0-3493 GCA_037441945.1 Bacteroidota bacterium
CTCCCTCAACTGGTGTTTTTCCTGATCCGCGCCCAAAAATACGAAAGCTGTCTTCAGCATCTCGAAACCATCCTGTCGGCCGAGGATCTGACCCGCGATTTCCTAAATTATCAGACCGTGATCACGATCGGATATGAATGGTGCGATTCCCTTCTGAAAGCTGAACGGTATTCTAAAGGCAAAGCCAAATTCAGTTTTGTGGAAAAAGAAAAACACAATATCAAGCGTGTCTTTGACCTGATGAATTCAATTTCGGTGCCGGATATGGAAGATGAAACCTTCTATAATGTTGAAATCGAAAAATTAGCCGTTACATACAGCCATCTAGGAACGTTATTCTTTCTTTCGCAGGAGATCGAACTTTCATCCGAAGCCTATGACAGGAGCTTCACAACGATCCTGCAAAAAAAATGCAGCCGTAACCGTAATTCTGTCGACGAAATATTAGACCGTTACAAGGACGCAATCCATCATCCGCTGAACTCAGCGCCGACCGAAGCCCAGCCGCTTATCGCGTCGTTTGCCTGCGAACGAGGCTATGATTTTCTCCTCGAGGCGCAGATCGCCAAATTCACCGAAGAGCAGATCGAATTCGTCCGTGAGGAACAGAATTTCCATACCCTCATCAATCCCCAGAAGCAGATCATCAGCGATCTGATGGAATCCGCTCTCGGCAAATCCATAACGCCCTATCCCCAGAAATATGCCGCTTTTAAGCCGTTCATTCAGAACAAGCTTCATCTTGTTAAGGAAAAAATGAAATTATGACGGGACGTATCATTCTTCTTTCTACGCCCCTTCTGTATTTCCTGACGTGCTGTTTCTTTGCGCCGAACCGCTTAAACGCGCAATCGGCCACGCTGGCCGTGCATTATATCTGCACGGAAATCAACGCCGGGTATGATTACAATTTCAAAATCAGGGTATGTGTCGACGGAATTCTTATTGGCGAATCGACGCCAAAATTTAGCAGTCAGGCGAATACGCTTCAACTGAACATACCGTCCGGGCAACGTAATGTGAAGATCACCGGCATGAAATATTACAATGGAACCTGGGAAGAAAGCCTGAAATCAAATAATTATACCGTCGATTCACAATTCGAACAGACCCTGCATCTCTCCGGCGCCACGGCAATCAGCCTGAATTTTAAAATGAAAACAGGAACGGAAGTGGTTTCGATTACTTCATCGGGCCATGAAACGGGTTCCTCCGCAAAGCCGCAAATACCGCGTTTAATCCGCTGACGCCTTATGAAACGGAATCAAACCGGACTGACGCCTTTCGATCCCGCTCAGCAATGGGCGGCCTTTTATATTGAGCAGAAATTCAACGCGATGTGGCGGTTCCGTAAAGGAATACTGAACAACCCGGACGCGGATACGGTTCATGATATGCGTGTTGCGTCCCGCAGACTTCGTTCCGTCATGATGGATTTTCGAGACCTCATCCCCGATAAAGCATATCGCGCGCTTTTCCCTCTTACCAAAATGCTCACAGAGAAACTGGGAATCATCCGCGACGCGGATATCCTGATTGAAAACCTGCAGTCCATTTCGCAGAATAATAAACCGGCCATTCGCGACGCGTCTCAAATACTTATAAGCAATCTGCAACAGCAGAAGGAAGACGGTTTGGCCCAACTAAAATTATTTCTGGATGAATTAGACCGAAAACATTATGAAATAAAATTTCATCGACTCATCCTGGATATTCGTAATGGCTGAATCTCGGAAAAAAATTCGCGTTGACCCGGGAAAAAGCCTGTATTTCCACATGCGGAATGCCTTACCGGCCCGGATGGATGAATTTTATTCCCGGCACTCGCAAGCCCTGATTCCGGGCAACTGGAACGACCTTCACCGTTTGCGCATTTCCGCCAAACGGCTTCGTTATTCCATGGAACTGTACCAGAACTGTTTCGAAAGCGATTTTGCCAATACTATCGAATCCGTTAAAACGATACAGGATCATCTCGGAAAAATTCAGGACTGCGGAATGATGATCGCTTTTTATGAAGATATCCTTCGCCAAACGTCCGTGGACAAGGACGTCAAGGATCAACCGGAGCCAAGTCGGGATAATCCATCGGAATTTATCGCCGCAGAAATCGAACGTTTACGCGAGGTTCGGGATAAACGGTTTGCCGATTTCCTCATTTTCTGGAATGAACTGAACCGGCGTCAATTCAGGGAAAAACTGCTTGCATTAATTGATAAAACGTTCCGCATGAAAGCCGACCAAACCGGCGATCTCAACCTGATGGAACGGATTTTTATAGATTCACTATGACCAAAGGAAACCATGGATCAATGGATCAAAGAATTTCCGGGAGCGATCACCGTATGCGACGAGCGCGGCGTCATACTCGGCATGAACGACAAAGCGTGTGATGTGTTTAAAAACGACGGCGGACGAAGCCTGATCGGGCAAAATCTGCTGGATTGCCATCCCGAGCCGTCACGGAGCAAACTTGCGGATATGCTGCGTAAACAAACCGCAAACGCCTATACTATCGAAAAGAAAGGCGTAAAAAAACTGATTTACCAGACGCCCTGGTTTGAAAACGGCGTATATCGCGGTTTTGTGGAACTGTCGCTTGAGATTCCGGCGAATATGCCTCATTTCGTACGATCGGGTTCGTGATGTGGATCCTTCCGGTAACAAAAAAAGCGTTCTTCTTTTCGACTGGGGCAATACGCTGATGAAAGTCTTTCCCGATCAGTCAGGTCCCATGAAAACCTGGACAAAGATTGAAGTCATGCCACATGTCCGGGAAACATTGAATCTCCTGCATCCGGAATGGATCATAGCCATAGCGACCAACGCGGAAAATTCTTCCGAAGAGGATATCCGGGAAGTTCTAAGGAACGTTGATTTGCTTTCCTCTGTCGATAAAATTTATTGTTACCGGAATATCGGATTCAAAAAACCGTCCAGAGATTTTTTTCATTATATTTTACAAGACCTGAATATTGAACCGGAAAAAATAATCATGATCGGCGATGATTACCAGGCGGATGTACAGGGCGCCCGGAACAATCAGATCAGGGCTATCTGGTACAATCCCGGCCGGAAAACGGCGCCGGATCATCAACCGGTTGACCAGTTCGGCGACTTCCGTAAACTGCAGGATTTATTAAAACAAGTAAACCTTCAATAAATATTTTTAAAGATATTCTTTCGTTTCTGAATAATGATTGACGCGCATTTCTCCTGACGTTCCGCGGCTTGTCGCTTTGGATTGCGGTGACGTGATCATCTGATTTTTCAGATCTCGTGCGCGCAACTTAAAAGTTGCGGCTACGGATTCCGGCTGCGGCTCTGGATTGCGGTGACGCGTCATCGCTTTTTCAGCGACGTCTCGACCACATTCCATAGCTGGCGCGCGGCGCGTTCATAGATTTGCCAAATCTTGATTCATCCGTCTTGCTCTGAATCAAAATATTCGCTCTATTGACGAAACCTGAATATTCATGCCTGTTGAGATTTG
>JBBIRG010000333.1:0-3491 GCA_037441945.1 Bacteroidota bacterium
ATCCGTTTAAGGAAAAGAACCGACGGTAAAATAAACTCAAAAACAATGACGGCCGATCCACATTCGACACAAATTCCATGGGACTGATATTCAGCATCGCCGGCCAGAAAGGCGGCATCGGAAAAACGACCACAACGGTGCAATTAGGCATTGCATTAGCCGAGCGGAATAAAAAAACCCTCCTGATTGACGCCGATCCGCAGGGCGGACTGACGGCGGTTTTCAGCCGGCAAACACCGGATGGTTTCGCTTCTGACTCCCCGGAATCGGGACTGTACGACGTTTTCTGCGGCAATGCCGATCTCAGCGAAATCACGCGTCCGACGCTGTGGGATGCCCTTTCGTATGTTCAACCCGGAATCAGCGGAGAACCACTACCCTCGCAGGTTTTCGAAGACGCCCACCAAGCCGTCGGGCTGCTCCGCGAGGCCGTCGTCCAGACCGCTCATCTGTTCGACGTCATCCTGATTGACTGCCCCCCGGGCATGAGCACTATTGTTACAAGCGCTATCAACGCATCGGATTATATTATCGTGCCGGTGCAGTGCGAACCACTGGGTCTGCGCACGTTTCCTGTTTTCATCCGCTACCTGATCCATCTCAAACAGCAGTGGCAGTCCGAAACCGAACTGGCGGGCATACTGATGACCATGGCCGACGGTAACGAAAAATCCTCCGAAACCGTGATTGGCCAGATTCTGGATTTCTTCGATCCGGATTCGGTTGTACCGGTCGCGATACCGAGGGATCCAATGCTGAATTACATTTATATGGACCCGGATCAGATCGTCACGGTTTACCGCGACCTGCGTGAAAATTCTCCCGGCATTCAGGCATATCAGCGATTAGCCGAAACCCTCATCGGACAATTTCATATTTAATACAGGTGACTCAATGATACAGACCGTACCCAGGAAAGATGAAAAATTTTCCGATTTCTTACTGCCGGAAGATTACATCCGCTATTCCCCGGTAACCGCTGAAATCAGGGGATTCCAGGATAGCCGCCTTATCGTGTTCGACCGCCGCTGGTTCCAGGCGGCTGACGCGATGATTCGCGGGCGTTTTCCTCAGAAAGCCGACGCGATATGGACGAAGACAGGATTGCAATGGGGACGCCATACCTATGCCCTTCTTGAACAGCTTGCTCAGACTGTCTTTCCCTCGCTGAACCAGATCCAGGACCTGGCGATGGAAGAATTCCAGACGCTGTTTACCAATCATATAGCCGTTATGGGCTGGGGCAATTTCGAACTGAAACGGCGTGATAATTTTTTATTCGTCGACCTGTATGATTCCCTGATTGCCGATTACCGGAAGGAGGAAGCCGCTCAGAAAAAACCGGTCAATCACACGGTTTGCCATTTGTACGCGGGGTTTTTCGCGGGTATTTTCAGCAGCCTGTCCAATATGGAATTAGCGTGTCTTGAAATCACATGCCAGGCAAGCGGATACGAGCATTGTTCATTCCTGTTGGACAATCCCGAAACGGTGGGCATGGTGGAACACAGGGTTCAGGCAGGTCTCTTACCCCTGGACGCGTTTGAAAAAATCAAGAAAGAAATCGCGGAATAATTACCGGAAAGGAATGCGGCTATGAACGATTCGGCCGAACCGAAAGATTTTTTCGCTGAAACTGGGCTGGCGTCGAAACTGCTTAACGATTTTAACACTCTCGTCCGGAAACAGAAACGCGACCGGCACAAAACAGTAGCGTCCAAAGCCGCCGCTTCTTTCTTTGACAAGGACATTCTGACTATCGCCGACTTCTTTGAACCGATCGGTTTCGATCTGAGAATTCCCGTTAAAACATCGTCTGATACAATCGGTGATTTTTTCCGTCAATCGTTCGCAAATAAATCTGTTACCCCGAAAAAAACCGAAATGCGACCTTTGACCGATTTAATTCAGAATGTTGTCGTGCCGGGGCCTCTGACGATAAGACGTTTTTTTGAGCCCCTGTAAAAAAAAACTCCTGATAGTTCAGGAGTTTTGAATTAAGAGCTAAACTATTATAACAGAGATTTCAGAACATCCATCGCTTTTTTCAGATCGGGCAATTCCTCGACTTTCGGGACGTATTCTACATGCCGAACAACATTATTCCGATCGATGATAAAAATTCCCCGCCCCAGTATCTGCCATTCCTTGATCAGAATGCCGTAATTGATACCGAATGATTTTTCAGCGTAATCGGACGCCATTTTCACTTTCGATTCGCCGTTAAGCTGCATCGTACAGAACCGGTTTTGCGCGGTCGGCAGGTCCATACTGACCGTCATGATCTCAATATGATCCCCTATTTTCGCTGCTTCATCGTTGAACTTGATAGTCTGGGTTTCGCATACCGGCGTGTCCAATGAAGGCACGACATTAAAAACCCGCACTTTGCCTTTTCCGGTTTCCAATGTAATCATTGATTTTTCATCGAGTCCGCCTCTCACTCGAAAATCCGGCGCTTGCTGACCGACTTTAACCGCCTCGCCGAGCAATGTCAGCGGGTTTCCTTTAAAATTCAGTTCCCCGGTTCTTTCTTTCATAATGTTTATCTCCATATTGTTGTTAAAATACTTGCCTGATTTTATAACGGATAATTTTATCATTTTATTTCAACCTTTCATCGTTTTTTTTCGGTTTTCCTGCAAAGCCTGAAACCGTTTGCTGGAAGGAATTGAATGAGATTTATATTTTTTTTCTGTGAAACGGGAGTATTATGAAACCGATTTTTGGATCTTTAGTGATCGGGCTGGAATAAATATTGATAATATCCTGCTATAAAAAAATTGACATGGATACGGCTATCGCTGAATGATTGGGAACGAAATAGCATTAAGCCGGTACGCAGGTGATCACGGCGCCGCGGCGGCATTTAAAACATTTGTGGACGACAGCGCTGTCATATTCCGATTGCATACCAAAAAGAAAGGGATTCAATCATTGCGAAAATGTTTACAAAACCGTCCGAAATGAAACTAACCTAAGCGCCGATGTTTTCCGATGTATCCGAATCCGGTTAACTGGGATATACCTACGGCCCTTATGAAAGAATCGTTCCCGATTCCGTCGCGGGCGAACGGCATTATACCGGATATTTCATAACGGTGTGGAAAAAACAAAACGACGGCAAATGGAAATTTGTCCTCGATACAGGCGCGGAACCGGTGCCGGTACGCGGGCAGAAAAATAATTGAAAGTATGCTCGACCGCTATTTCTTATCCTACAAACTGTCCGAAAATCAAAAAATAAACATTTTGAGTTTCCGACAAGTAGGAACGTATCGGGAACTGTTTTTATTAAAGGCCATTTTTCCCCGATTTTTCTCGGCTTCACCCAACACAGGCTTCGGACTCAAAAAGAAGTATTTTCAGGGTTTTTGGACAATCTGGTATTTAGAAAATTTATCGCCAGCGTTTTTTTTCTTTACTGTTTCAAAAATAAAGATTAAACAATTATTTCGTTAGGATTGATACGTTGTAGATACCTGTGGCAA
>JBBIRG010000334.1:0-2271 GCA_037441945.1 Bacteroidota bacterium
GATATAGGATATCTATGAAAATACGACTTATATTTTTTCTGATTTGGATGTGTCTGACAGTCAATGTCATGGCGCAGGACACCGTGTACACGTCCGAAAACAAGCTCGACGTCAACAATGCCACGCGCGAGGAAATCCGGCGCCTGCCCGTCTCATCCGAACTTGCGGACGCGATCTACGAGCGCATTACCTACAAAGGGCCGCTGGAAAGCATTTTTGAGCTGAACCAGATTCCCGGCGTCAATTCGGACCTTTTCAAAAAACTCCGTGTCGTCATCGCCGTTCGTCCGCTGGAGAAAGACGAGGACCTGAAGCGCGTCGAGGATAATTATTACAAAATCGAGCGCTGGGCGAACGTCGACGAGGGCACAACGGAAAATCTCGTGGATTATTGGTACGATCAGCTGACGAATCCTATCAACATCAACAAATCCGATTATTATGATTTGATCAATCTACCGAACGTGAGCCCCATCGACGCGGCGGCAATTATACGGCATATCAAAACTCAGGACGAGATCAAGAGCCGGAGTGATTTGCGCGGCGTGACCGGACTCGGCAGTTTTGCTTTCAACAGCATAGACGATTTCGTCGTCTATAAGGATCCGTTCCAGAAGAATAAGCTCAGCGGGCATTACACATGGATATATAAGAATATCCCGTTTATTTCCGGTTCCTCGGATAACGCGGAAGATATCAAACAATTGGTGGAACGCGATACCCCCTGGAATTCTTATCATAAAGCGCGGCTGAATTACGGCAACCGATACAAGGCAGGTTTTTCAGCGGAACGCAAGCTTGGCCAGGAGCCGTATTTTTACAAAGGCTACCTGAGCGTTGAAGCCCGGGATATGGGCTTCTTCACGCTGAACCGGCTCGTAATCGGGAATTATTTGGCCTCGTTCGGGCACGGCATAGTAATGGAAAACACGGATTTCTTCTCGTCGCGCAAATCGGGTTACGGTTTCCAGAAACGGCCGCAGGGAATTTTCGGCGATATTTCAAGAACCAACGAATTCGCCCTGCGCGGCATCGGCGCCGAAGCGACCCTCTGGCGGTTCCGCTTCGCCGGGTTTGTTTCCTCGAACAAACGCGACGCCGTAATTAACCCGGATAGTTCATTCTCATCGCTGATCGTGATGACCCCGCGCGTGAAATACGGACTGGGAACAGCCGGAACCAATTCCAGCTTCCCCGTTTATTCAATCCGTCAGAATATGCTGAATGCCGTTCATGAAATAACCTACGGCGGACATACAAATATTTCATTCGCGCCAGGAATCAATATCGGGTTCACGGCTTACGAAAGTCTTTACGACCGTCCTTTGCTGATGCAAGTCAATACAATGCTGAACAACGACGGCAAACCGAAATATCTCAATGATTTCGGAAACACATGCGACGCTGAAATTGCGGCCTCATACCAGTCAAAAGCCAAGTCTTCGTTATGGGATAAAGCTAAAGCATCCCGAAGCGTTTACGGCATGGATTTTACTTACACCTATAAAAATATCGTGTTTTCCGGCGAACACGCGCGGCTTTACCGGCAGGACAGCGTTTACAACGACGGCGTCAGAAAACGCACCGTGCGTCAGAACGATCCGCAAGCAACCGTACTGCTTATGTACACGCAGTTCCGGACGCTGAATTTCCTCGTGCTTTACCGGGATTACGATTTGAAATTCGATAATCCTTACCAACGTTCGTTCTCGAATTACGCGCGATTCAAGAGTTCGATTTTTGAAGACGAGTTTTATCTCGCCGACGACGTGTATTCGGAATTATGGAGCACATCCTATCAGCCTCAGGCGGAGCGCGGCATTTACACCAACATCCGCTACCAGATATCCGAAAAATGGCTGACCGGCATGGAATACGACACATGGACGCGCGTGGCCGACAACGCACGTTATTTTCGCTGGGTTACGCGTTTAGAACACAGACCGCTGTTCAATCTGCGCATTCAAGCGCGGAATAAATTCCAGTCCCGCGGTTCCAATCCGCTCACGCCTCTGACGTTCTTGGTCCGCGAAAGCATTATCAATATTATATACCGTTTGTCGCGCTATGATGAAATGACGATCACGTATTTTAACGGCTTTACGGAATGGCCTTCGCGTCCGCGCCTCTCCGACGCGCCGGGCGGGGACGGCAGCGCTGGCAACGATCAGGATACGCCGCGCGGCAACGCCGGATCGCCGGGCGACATGATCGGCGTGCAGTGGACGCACTTTTTCAGCAATTCCTTCAAAGTGATAGGTTCGGCGAAAA
>JBBIRG010000334.1:2281-3478 GCA_037441945.1 Bacteroidota bacterium
TTCTGGACTTTCGAGGACACCGATTTCCGGGTATTCAACGCGCCGAACACTGCCAACCGCTTCTGGATTGCTTTCTTCGCGCGCGTCAGCCCGAACCTTTCCCTGCGCCTGAAATATTCCTTCGACCATCAGGAAGCGCAGACCGGCGTGCAGGACACCCGCATCGGCGTCACCGGCGTTACCGATTTCCGAACCGCGCCGAGATACAACAGTCCGATGACGATCAAGTCCACGTCGGATATCCGGTTCCAGATGGATTATACATTTTAATGAAATCTTTTAAGGATAATAACATGACATTTCCAGAATATAGATTCGGAGGCACCGTGAAACGATATTTTCAGTCCGTACTTTTTTTATGCGCCGTCACGCTGGCGGTTTTACCGGCTTTGCAGGCCCAGACGTATTTTGACCGGCTTCTTGGCCACAAGCAGACGCATTTCAACGCGCGAGGCATGGCGCTGGGGCATACCGGCGTCGCGTCGAGTTATTCGGCCTCAGCCATGCTGACCAATCCCGCCCTGCTGTGGCAGGCGTTCGGCGCCGGCGAAAACCATCACCGCGTTTACGCCGACGCGACCTACATCGCCATCCGTCCCAGCGAAAACCGGCTTTTCCCGATGCTCGATACTTTCGGCGACGTGATCACCGAAACGATCTATGCCACCAACAGCCCGATGTACGGACGGTTCAACGCCGGCGTCCTGTACAAGTACAATAATAATTTTTATTTCGGCTTGGGAAATTTCAGTTATTATACGTTCGATTACGATTACAAGGAAAGGCTTGCAGCGCAGTTGCCGAACACGTATGTGAACCGCGACCCCTTTCTTGATTACCAGACCAAGTATTCGCGGGGTCAATGGCGCGCATGGACTTTATCGCACGGTTTTGTTTACAATCAGTTCAGCATCGGGGCTTCGCTGAACTTTATTTACAGCAACGATTTCAAAGACCGGTACCGCTATTCGCTTCTGAATTTGGGATATACGGCCGTTCAGGACACTTTTGCCTATGGAAAGAAATACAAAGGCGGGACAGGCATGAATATCGTACTGGGCGCCTCGTACCGTATCAGCGAACACTGGCACATCGGCGCATCTATTTCGACGCCGGCTTCGGTCAAAACAAAAAACGGAATTTATTATACCGGCATGGATACGCTGACCGGACTGCCGACGCATTTTGTGGATACGG
>JBBIRG010000335.1:0-3478 GCA_037441945.1 Bacteroidota bacterium
CGGTTGTTTTAATTAAAACCGGTCTTTCGCCGCGCGATTTGATGAGTCGATTGTTAATGATAGAAGCCCAATCCGGGCGTATTCGGAGTGAACGATACGGGCCGCGTACCCTGGACATTGACATTATCTTTTACGGCCGCCGGATTATACGGGAGGACGGCCTGAGCATTCCGCATCCCGAATTCGCGAACCGCCGGTTTGTTCTCGCGCCGATGACGGAGATCGCTCCGGAATGGTTTTGTCCGGTGCATGGCAAAACCTCCGCGGATTTGCTGAAAATCTGTCCGGACAAAAAATCCGTTAGACGGTTGGCGGATATCCTATTCGATAACGACGCTGACAGTTTCCATCATCCAAACCAATCCTGCAATAAGGCGACATTCCATGAGCGATAAAATGAAACTCATCGCCATAGAAGGCCTTATCCGCAGAGACAACGCGGCTCTCGCCAACGCCATGGGACAGAAGCTGAACGCGCGCGTGATCTGCGACTCTGATCAGGTGGGGCCGCTGGTGAATATCGCCAGCCAGGATCCGAAGGATTTTCAGTTCAAAAAACACATGCTCCGTTTGGTCGACCGTTACAAAGCCCAGCGCCGGCTCTGGCAGACGGACATTTTTCACGAATACGTTATTTCTGATTATCTCTTTTATGCCGACCGTATTTACGCAAACGTGACGCTCAGCCCAGACGATTTGCCGCTGTACGAGCACGTCATCGATTTCATGGAAAAGGAAATCGCGATCCCGGATCTCGTGATATACCTGCAACGACCGGCCGACGCCGTTGCGGAACTTCTGGCGCCGCAGGAAACCGGAAAAAAAAACAAAATCGCTTCCGTCAACGGAACGTATATACAGTCCCTGTGCGATGAATTCAACGAATTTTTCCTCTGGTACCGCTGGTCGCCCGTGCTTATCGTAAACGCGAACCAGTTTGACCCGGATCGTCCGGAACATGTGCAGGACCTGCTCTCGAAAATCCAGAAACCGTTCTCCGGCGTGCTTTATTACAATCCGCCGGGCATACCCTGACGCGAAGGAAACCCCATGCCCTCCACGCGATTGATTGATATTCTAAGGCATTACGCCCGTCCGGGCGAATTGTACCGCGCCGTTGACGAATCGTTCATTGAATGTTACGCCTGCGGACACCGCTGTAAAATCCGCGAAGGGCGCGACGGAATCTGCAAGATCAGGTTCAACCGGAAAGGTACGTTGATGGTTCCTTACGGATACAGCGCTGGCGTGCAGGCGGACCCGATCGAGAAAAAACCTTTCTATCACGCGTTCCCCGGCCGCAAGGCCCTTAGTTTCGGCATGCTCGGCTGCGACCTGCACTGCCCGTTTTGCCAGAACTGGATCACATCTCAGGCGCTTTACCGCGACGCCGCGTCCGCGCATCTGACGCCCGTTACCCCTCAACAGATCGTTCAGCTCGCGCATACTACCCGATCCCGCGTCGTCACCAGCACATACAACGAACCGCTGATCACATCCGAATGGGCCGTGGAAATTTTCAAACTCGCGAAAAAGGAAGGACTGGCTTGCTCCTTCGTATCCAACGGTAACGCCGCTCCAGAAGTTCTCGAGTACCTGCGCCCGTACCTTGATTTGTATAAAGTCGACCTCAAATGCTTCAACGATAAAACCTACCGTATCCTTGGAACCCGCCTGAAAAACGTAACCGATACCATCTACGCCGTTCATCAGATGGGAATCTGGCTGGAGATCGTAACGCTGATCGTTCCTGGATTTAACAATTCAGAATCCGAAATTCGCGCGATGACGGAATTTATTATGTCCGTTTCGCCGGATATTCCATGGCACGTAACGGCGTTCCATCCGGATTATAAAATGACCGATAATGATTACACGACGCCGGAGATGCTTCTGAAAGCAGCGCGCATCGGCAAAGAATCGGGACTGCGGTTTGTGTATACCGGAAATCTTCCCGGTATGACCGACCGATTGGAAAACACGTATTGCCCGGACTGCGACGCCCTGTTAATCGAACGTTCCGGATTCCGCATCAAGCAAAACCGAATTCAATACGGAAACTGCCCTTCCTGCCAAAGCGTTATCCCGGGCAGATGGGAGTAGAATAAAACATCGTGAATACCAATGACATTCAAAAGCATATAAAAAATAAGCGACTAAGAATCAGAATTAACCGGTCCATACAACCGCTTTTACTATAAATGATTTTTTATCTGGTCGACCATCTGGGTTCCATACGTGTCGTGCTCAATGAATCAGGCGGAGTGGACTCGTGGAGCGATTACTATCCGCTTGGGAAGGAAGCCCGTTTACTCAAAACTCAAAAAGCGTCGTGAGATATCCCCAGGTGCCCGCGGAGCCGTAATCCCCGAATCTGCGCTTCAGCAGCTTTCCCGGAAACATCACGCTGAAACCCGCTTCAAATGTCATGTTTTTATTCAAGCCGTAAGACGCGGTAAAATCAAATTCCTGGCCGAATGCCCGGCTGTTCAGCGTCTTATCTTTCTTTGCCGAAAGAAAATAATGATAATCAAGTCCTGCCGATATTTTGTCCAGCGGATTGATCCTGATTTTTACCATATTATCCTGAAGCCCAAGTTGCCCGGTATGCCTGAACATATCCGTAAAATAATCCATTCCGCCGTAAAACCGGCTTGAAGCAAAAAGCGTGTTAAATGTTTTAATTTTTTTATCCGTCGGATTATCGTCTCCTGAAACATAATCGCATCCGGCCGAGACTGCCGGTTTCCATTTGATATGTGAAAACGTGTATCCTGCGGAACCGGTCATCAGATAAGCCGAAATTGTATTCCCGTTGTTGTTTCCAGCCTGGCCGGCAACCTCGGTTTTCCACGAAAAATTACCGTTTCTTCCGCGAAGAAAAACGCCGAATGTTACGCGGTTCAGAGAATCTTTCCGGCCGGTAAAGTCATTTCGCGTATGATCAAAATCGCCGATCATGTAAACATCCGCATTTAATTTTTCAGAACGGCTGTACGTCATGTAAAATCCGGTAAAATCTCGGTCTTCTTTGTCCGGAACATTAACCGTGTCGGCCGCGGTCGGCGGAGGACTGTTTTCATTCAGCCGGTACGCGAAAGCATCCAGCTTCAGGTAATCTGCCAGGCTGAAAATAAACAATGCGCCGTCCAATGATCGTCCGGTATTGCCCCAGTTGGAGCGTCCCAGCAGGCGTTCTTCGCCGTAACTGATTTCCATCCTTCCCAGTTTGATGTCCATCCTGTTCCAAATGAAATGACGCGCGTGAATGTACGCCTGGTGCATGTCAACGTTCTTCGAATCGTGCGTCGGTGTTTTTTCCATGCCGAACACGCGGGAATCCTGTATCTGGATGAAACCCGAATAGTTTTTCGCCGGCGTGACCAGCGCGCCGAACCGTGTCCTGAGAAAAGTGAACTGATCGTATCCCGTAGAAGATCTCAAACCGCGGTTATCCGCTTCGGCGCGAACCCATTGC
>JBBIRG010000336.1:0-3478 GCA_037441945.1 Bacteroidota bacterium
CTGAATTTCCAGGCGATGCGCAGAATGAATTTGACCTCATTACCGCTTCCGATCAAGCGTTGTATAAGGCGAAAAATTCGGGAAGAAATCAGGTTGCGCTGTTCCAGTTAATTCCGGTTGTGTCGACGTCATGATTGAACTCGAACTGAAAGAACTGTTTTCCGCTGCGCACGCTCTGCGGGATTATCCCGGCGCCTGCAGCCGCATTCACGGCCATAACTGGAAGGTAACCGCCCGGCTGAAAGTTTTCAGCATCGATGAGAATGGGATGAGCGTCGATTACGCCGTTCTAAAAAAATTATTTACAGATATATTAAGCCGGTTCGATCATAACCTGATCAACGATATTCCGTATTTTCAGTCCGTTAACCCGACTTCGGAACGGATCGCGGAATATATTTATCATGAATTGGCGCAAACACTTCCTAAAGGAATCCGGCTATTATGGATCGGTGTCAGTGAAACGGACGCCTTTTCGGTCATCTTCAGCAACGATTTTCCAGTGCGCGATACGGAAGGATGATTTCGATGGAAAGATTTGCATCAGAATGAACAAAATCATTTTTCGTTTTCAGCCGATACACAACGTTATCCGACACTGTCCGGCGCGGCGGAGCGATGATTTTTCAATGATTTGTAATCGGTGTTTTGCGTTGCGTGTTTTGCGGTTAACAACATTTCTATCGCCATGATCGACTCGGTGATATTCGACATGGACGGGCTGCTCATTGATTCCGAGCCGTTCTGGAGGGAAGCGGAAAGGAAAGTTTTCGCCGGTGTTGGTATCCAAATGACCGACGCTATGTGCGAATCAGCCATGGGACTGAGGATATCGGAAGTGATCGAGCACTGGCACCGGTTGTATCCGTGGGAGACGCCTGGTTTTGATGCAATTGAAAAAGATATTCTGAACCTGGTCGGCCGGCTGATCGGTGAGCGCGGTGCCCTGATGGACGGCGTTTCGGAAATACTGCTTTTTTTTAAGGAACGATCGGTGCCCATGGCGGTGGCGTCCGCGTCGCCGATGGCTCTTATCGATCTTTTTCTGGAACGGTTTCAGCTTCGTTCCCATTTCCGGGTTGTCCATTCGGCGGAGTACGAACCGTACGGGAAGCCGCATCCAGCGGTCTTTCTCAGCACGGCGCAGAAAATGAACGTTCATCCGACGCGCGTCCTTGTTTTCGAGGATTCGTTCAACGGACTCATCGCCGCGAAAGCCGCACGCATGAAAGCTGTAGCAGTACCCGCTCCGGAGCACCGCCATCAGTCCCGATGGGTCATCGCCGACCGGGTACTTGAACGTTTAACCGACTGGAATGAGAAACTTTGGACAGAGTTCAGACGATAAACCTCAAAAACTACAGCGCTAAAACATACGGATCATTCTGCCAGAACTGCGGCCAGCCGGCTTCCATCGAGCGTTTTACGATGCGCCGGATCTTTGCCGGTATTTTCCGGGTAATCACGCTGACGGAAAAGGGTCTTTGTCCGCAGATACGTGATCTTTCACTCCGTCCAGCCGAAATGATCCGCGGTTATCTTGAAGGGCGCCGGAAAAAATATTCCGCTCCCTGCAGTACATGCTCGTCACAAAAACGTCAGTTCTTTTCCGACCATCCCGCTTCAGGCGTTATGGACGCGGTTTCTTTTTCGCCGGGCGCCTTTTCATTTTGCGGAGCATTTGGTCGCGAATACTTTTCTTTCCGCGCATCGGTCTCTGCTCTAAATCGTTTTCGCAGCGCCACTGGCTGTTCTTTTCAAGGCTGATTTTTTTTCGGTCACCGGCATTCATACGCTGGCCTGGATGACTAATTTTACGATTGCCTGGGTCAAGCTGTTCCGTCAGAAATGGCTGGCCGGCATAGCGAAATCGCTGATTGCGGTTGCTTTTATGTATGTAATCTATTATTTTAAGCTTTTGTCAGCCTTTTTACTTTCCCGGTAATAGGGTTCATACCTCGAGCCGTGGACCAATGAACATGAAAGAATGAAGGAAAATAATTATGACAGATTCAGGTAAAGGATTGTTCCGCTCGTTTCCGCGGGTATTCTGGGTAGCCAACGTGATGGAATTGTTCGAGCGGGGGGCGTATTACGGAATGAATTCCGTGCTGGCGGTGTACCTGACCAATTCGGCGATGGAAGGCGGGCTGGGCTTTTCCGAGCAGTCGGTCGGGTTTCTCCAGGGATTGGTATACGCGATGACGTATATCGTCCCGATCCTCGGCGGCGCGCTCGCTGACCGTTACGGCTACCGCCGGATGCTGATCGTCGCGTTCAGCCTTTTGTCCGCGGGCTATTACATCACCGGCCACATGAGCGCTTACGCCATGGTCTTTACCAGCCTGCTGATGATGGCCACCGGCGCTGGATTGTTCAAACCGATCATCAGCGGCGCCATCGCGCGCGTCACCAACGAAAGTAATTCCGGGTTCGGGTTCGGCGTGTATTATTGGATGATCAATCTGGGCGCGTTCCTAGCGCCGCTGGCCGTCAGCGTGCTCAAGGGATTCGATTGGAGCTATGTTTTTACAGCATCGTCGCTGTACTGCGCGCTGATGCTGATTCCCGCGCTGCTGATGTTCAAAGATCCGCCGAAACCGGAAAACACCAAATCGCTGAAAGACGTTCTCTCCGGCGCGGCTATGGTGCTCGGCGACGCGCGGTTCATGCTGATGATCGTCCTGTATTCGGGATTCTGGATCGCCTATTTCCAGAACTTCGGCTCGGTCTTGTGGTATCTGCGCGATTTTGTGGACAAAACGCCGGTGAATCAGTTTTTGCTTTCCATCGGGATACCGGTTGAATTCGACGCCGAGCATATCACCGTCATCAACGCGGGAACGATCATTCTTCTTCAGGTCGTGGTCAGCCGGATCGTGAAAAACACTAATCCGCTGAAAACAATGATATCAGGCATGCTGATCGGAGGGCTGGCGTTCTGCATTCTGCTGTTTACGCAGAACGCGTGGGCGCTGATCGTTACGATGTGCATTTTTTCCATCGGCGAGATGACCGCGCACCCGAAATATTACAGCTATGTGGGATTGGTGGCGCCGTCGGATAAAAAAGCCGTTTACATGGGATATGCCTTTTTATACGGCGTCATCGGCAGTCTGCTCGGCGCGAATATCGGCGGGTCGCTTTACGAAGCAATCCTTAAGCCCCTCGTCGGGCAGGAAGGTGCCGCGTCCGGACTGACCGTTTTCTGGCTGGTTTTTATCATCATCGATTTGCTTGCCGTAGCGGGACTGATTATCTACAACCGGTGGTTTGTGCATAATACGATGCAGAGCTGGCTTCTGGCGCGGCGCGTGATGTTCGCCATCTATGGCGGATTGATGGTACTCGGCCTGGTTTTCATCTATCATTCGGTTTTTCTGTCGCAAGCGATCGCTTATAAAACGCTGATTCAGGCTCTGATCCTTCTCCTGCTCGGATCGGGAGGAATCCTGGTCAGCCTGAAACACCGAGAAGC
>JBBIRG010000337.1:0-227 GCA_037441945.1 Bacteroidota bacterium
ATTTTTCAGGATTCACGTACCATAAAATTCCAGTGAAAACAAAAACGGTCATCATGTACGAAACAGGAATGTGCCAGGTGATGATCCTGCGGAACAGCATGTACAATCCGCCGAGCAAAAGCGCCAGCGCGGATATTTCGCCGAGCGATCCTCCGATGCCGCCGACGAATAAATCCTGGTAGGATGGCATATTCACATTCTGCATCAATTTGGCGACGGATTCCCCT
>JBBIRG010000337.1:240-3471 GCA_037441945.1 Bacteroidota bacterium
AGGCCTTCTTTCAGTATCCCCAACGCCGTCGGGCCGGTCACCGCGTCGGGAATCAGTCCGAGCGGAACGGCTTTCGGCCATGAAGTCATGTCCACCGGGAAGGAAATCAGCAGGAACACGCGTCCGACTAACGCGGGGTTGAACGGATTCTTGCCGAGTCCGCCGAACGCCATTTTGGTAATCCCGATCGCCACCAGCGAACCGATCACCATCTGCCACCACGGCAGGCTGGAAGGAACGTTGAAAGCCAGCAAAATGCCGGTTATCACAGCCGATCCATCGCTTACCGAGACTTCTTGTTTCAGCATAAAACGCTGAATCAGATATTCGAACAGCACGCACGACGCGACGGCTATCGCCGTGAGCGAAAGCGCGGGAAGGCCGAAATAATACACCGATACCAGCAACGCCGGAATCAGCGAAATGACCACGCCCCACATGATTGATTTGACGCTTTGTTCGGCATGAACATGGGGCGAGCCGGAGATGACTAATCCATTCATATATCAATACCTCTAATGATTATTTGCCTCGGCTTCGGATGAGCTGGCCGACTTTTGATTTGGCGTTGCGGATATAATCTAAAAGCGGGCGACCGGACGGACAAGTGTAACTGCAGGAACCGCATTCGATGCAGTCCATCGTGCGCCATTGTTCCGCGGTTTCGTATTCGAGATTTTCGGAAAGCATCGCGATGAGATACGGCGACATGCCCATGGGACAAACAGTCACGCATCGTCCGCAGCGGATGCAGACCGCGGTCTTCGGCCGGGCGGCTTCCTCATCGGGTATGATCACAATGCCGGAAGTCCCTTTCACGACGGGAACGTCGAGCGAATTGAGCGTCTTGCCCATCATCGGGCCGCCGCTGATGATTTTACCCGTTTTTTCCGGCAATCCGCCGGCCTGCTCGATCAGCGCCGAAACCGGCGTGCCGATGCGAACCATGAAATTCGAAGGCTTCTTGACGATTTTTCCGGTCACCGTCACCACGCGTTCAAACAACGGTTTGTTTTTTTGGACCGCCTCATACACGGCGAATGCGGTACCGACATTATGCACCACCGTACCGACGTCAATCGGTAATTTGCCGGACGGCACCTCGCGGTTAATCAATGCCTTGATGAGCTGTTTTTCGCCTCCCTGCGGGTATTTGACTATCAGGGGATGAACCTCGATGCCTTTGAATTTCGACGCGAGTGTGGCCAGGCGGGTGATAGCGTCGGGCTTGTTATTTTCGATGCCGACGAGTCCGCGGGAAACGCCCAGCGCTTTCATAAGGATCGAAACGCCGGTCATCATTTCCTCGCCTTTTTCCAGCATCAGCCGGTGATCGGACGTCAGGTACGGTTCGCATTCCACGCCGTTGATGATCAGTACGTCAGCCTTTTTGCCCTGCGGAACTTTGAGTTTCACGTGGCTGGGAAACGTCGCGCCGCCGAGACCGACGATGCCCATTTCATGGATTTTGTTAATGATCGCTTCGGCGTCAAGATTGCATTCATGCTTGATATCCGGCGAGCGGTCGATGCTTTCTTCCCATTCATCCCCTTCTACGGTGATGATCACGGCTTTTTTCCGGTATCCGCTGGTATCCGCCACTTCATCGATTCCTTTGACCGTACCGGAAACGGAGGAATGAACGTTTGCCGAGATAAAAGACTCTCCTTTGGCGATCAGCTGTCCGACCTTGACTTTTGCGCCTTTATCGACAACCGGTTTGGACGGCGCGCCGAGCGACTGGCCGATAGGTATGGCGACGGTTTTCGGTACCGGTAAAATTTCGATTGCGGCATTCCCGGATATTTTATTTTCTTCGGGATGAACCCCGCCTGATTTGAACGTTTTCAACAATCGACTCCTGTATTTACTTATAGTCTCATAATTAAACGGACATTGATATGTAATAATCCTTATCGGGCCGATTCGCTTTTACTAGGCAATGAATCACCCGAAGGGTGTCATTTCGATCCAGACAAGTCGGGAGAGAAATCTTGTATTCATAGAATAAACCAATCAATCTTTTGATCTTTTGTTTGTTATCATGTGATGGGGCTTAACCTGATAAACGCTCTTTTCATTTTGTCTATATTATTATGAGACATTTAAAATATCGTTTTCCTGGTTAAAAAAAATTCGGCTTCGTTACGCTTCAGCCTTTTTACGCTTCAGTCTGGGTTTTGGTTTCCTTCTTTTCCGCGGCCGGAGCTGACACTTTGCGCGGAGGGAAATTGCATTCCACAATCGCATTGGTCGGGCATTCGACGACGCACTTGCGGCAGAGCGTGCATTTTTCGTAATTAATGTACGCGAGGTTATTGTCCATGGTAATCGCTTCCGAGGGGCATACTTTCACGCATTTTCCGCAGCCGATGCACGCGACGGCGCAGTTTTTTCTCGCGACCGCGCCTTTTTCGGTATTGACGCAGTTGACGTAGATGCGCAGATTTTTCTTGCCCTTGTTGCGCATTTCGATGATGACCCGCGGACAGGCTTTCACGCACGCTTCGCAAGCGACGCATTTGTCCTCGATCACCACAGGCAGGCCGGTCGTTTCATCCATGTACATCGCGTCGAATTTGCAGGCCACCACGCAGTCGCCGAGCCCGAGGCATCCGTTCGGGCATCCGTTTTGTCCGGATGACAGGTTATGAGCGAAAAAGCAGGACTGCGGGCCATCGTACCGGAATTTCACGGGCGCTTTTTCTTTGGCGCCACCACAGCGGACAACGGCGATTTTCGGCGCTTGGATCTCGGCTTTTAGACCCAATGCGTCGGCAATCGCGTTCATCACATCGGCGCCGCCGACCGGGCAATTGAACTTTTCCAGCGTTCCGGCTTTGACAATCGCTTCGGCAAAAGCTCGGCAGCCAGCAAAACCGCATCCGCCGCAGTTGGCGCCGGGCGTAATCGCCTGAATTTCGTCAATTTTCGGATCCTCAATGACCTTGAATTTCCGCTCAACAAAAAAGATAATCAGCGCAAAAACAGCGGCAATCCCGCCTAGTGCGATGACAGCATATATGATTTCATTCATGAATTAAACCCTTTCATGCGATTGAACGGCAGAATATAATTTATTATGGGAAAAAAACAAATATTTTTGTTTGAAAATGCTAGAGATGAAAATGCGTAAAAATGAAAATGTAAAGGCAGGTGAGATTGGGAGTTATTAATTGTCTCAATATAGTAACAGAATTTTTCATATAACAATTCATGATACGACGAAGT
>JBBIRG010000338.1:0-3469 GCA_037441945.1 Bacteroidota bacterium
TCGTAGAAGCTCGCGATGACCGATTCCAGGTACGCGGGAAACGCTTCCTCGCCCGGGATTTCCTCAAGGCGTCCGGACATTTCGCGGAGCGCCTGCGCCCAGCGGGAGGTCGAATCGGCCAGCAGCAGGCAGTCAATTCCCATCTGGCGGTAATATTCGGCAATCGTCACGCCCATGTAAACGGAGCTTTCGCGCGCGGCCACGGGCATCGACGAGGTGTTGCAGATGATGCATGTGCGGTCCATCAGTTTTTTTCCGGTCTGCGGGTCGTCGAGGTGCGGGAATTCGCGGAGGATTTCCACCACTTCGCCGGCGCGTTCGCCGCAGGCTACGATGATCACAATTTGCGTTTTAGCGTTCTTTGATACCTGGTGCTGAAGCACGGTTTTTCCAGCCCCGAAAGGCCCGGGAACGCAGAACGTACCGCCCTTGGCGACCGGGAACGGACCGTCGATGACGCGCATTTTCGTGACCAATTGTTCTTTCGGAAGCAGACGCTCGCCAAACCGAAGCGGGAATTTCGCCGGCCAGACCTGGATCATGTTGACGGAATGGATTTTTCCTTTTTCATCTTCGATCTTGGCGATTTCTTGTCCAACCGTGTATTCGCCTTCCGGTGCAATGAATTTCACGGTCCCTTTGCCGATAAACCCGAACGGCGCCATGATTTTATGTTTTGTGTTTTCTTCCGGCACCCAGCCGAGAAAATGCGCGCGTTCCACCTTATCGCCGGTTTTGGCTAAAGGCGTCCATTTCCATTTGATGTTTCTCGGCAGCGGATCGAGGTACACGCCGCGCGGGAGAAAATAACCCGCTTTTTCGGCGATATCTTCCAGCGGATTCTGCAGTCCGTCGAAAACGCGTTTCAGAAGGCCCGGACCGAGTTCGACCGACAGCAGATTCGTTTAAAAATCCACCGGATCGCCGAACCGAACGCCGCGCGTCGGCTCGAAAACCTGTACTTTCGCCTCATCGCCGCTGATTTCTATCACTTCGCCTTTGAGCGACTGCCCGCCTGTCCGCACAAATACAACCTCGTTCTGCCGAACTTGCCCGTCAAATTTCACGGTCATCAGGTTACCCTGCGCGGCAACGATATGCCCTTTTGTTTTTTGTTCAAGCGCCATTAGGTGCACTCCATGTCAATATTTGCTTTCAATATTTTTCTTCAGTATTTGCCCACAATAATATTATCAAGAATCTTCAGCCCGTGCCTATCGTCAAGAGCCATCCACCGATTCCGAAGCTGAAATCCGATCAGGTATGAAAAAAGGATATGATCTTCAAACGGCGATTCCTTACCCACTTCTTCCATCAGCTGAAACCGGATTCGGTCAAGGTCGTGTTCCACCTCCACGGGATCGCGTTCGCGGTCGAACAGCGCGATGACGTCGGCGACTTCGGGAAATATGCTTTTTAATCCGAGATCGGCGTTGTTTCGATTCTCGAGAATGGTCTGTACGATAAACGGGTCGCCTTTGAGATCTTTATCAAGATCCCAGCCGCGCTTGATGATCCGCATGGCGGCCAGCACCGTTCGGATAGTCGTCGCGATACGGCCGTAATACTGGAGAAATCCGTTCTCGCGGGTCTGCAGATAGCGGAAATAACCGATGTACAGTTCTTCGATATGCGCGTAACGCTCTTCGTCAGTTTTGTAAGTCAGGAAATAATCCACCATGAATTCCGGATAATTATCGTCCGGGCGGTTGACGAAAGGATCTTCGAGAAATTCCTCAAGCTGTTCGGGTTCCACTACACGGGACTGGAAGTAATCAATTTCCCCGTCTTCCCGGTTGCCCTTATATTTTGGATTCAGGCCTAGCCGTGAGCGGATGATGATCTCAAGATTTTTCACGTCGTTCAGGAGCAGGATATCGCTGAGCCCGTCCATAAGCGGTCCCAGCTGGATTTGGTATTCCTCCAGCAATTCGGCAAACGAAAAGGGTAACTCGCTGCTCCAGGTCAGTTCGGGCAGCGCGCCGATCGTATAGTGGTTGAATCGCATCATAACGACGGTCCTGGACTATTTAGGGAAAAGGGCTTTCCGGATTTCAGGCCTGATAAATTCCGTGAGAAGTTCGGTCACGGATTCCTCCGTAAAGTCGTACCGCAGGACTCCGTTATCAAAGACCACGGCAAACCCGGAGGCCAGGCCTTCATCGCTGAGACGGATGCCGGATGCTCCCTGCTGACGGATCTGATCTGCGGCAAACGACGCGAGTTTATTTTTCATGGTATCCCCGAGGACGATCGAAAACGAGCCTTTGTCGGAATACTGGCGGATAACTTCGGTAATGAATTCTTTTATAACGGTTTCGCTGTTCATCACGTTTTTCACAGCAGAGCCTGCGGTAAAGGCGAGTGTTTCTTTTTCAAGCGCCAGTTTCAGCCGGTCAACGGTTTGCTTGGCGGCTATTTTCAGGGCAGAATCGGTGGTTTGCTTAACCGATTCGGCTTCTTTCCGGGCTTTTGCGATAATATCAGCCGCCTGTTTTTCAGCGTCCTGAACTATCTTTACGGATTCATCGCGGGCCTTTGCCAGAATATCCTCTTTTTCCTTTTCGGCCGGCGTGAGCACCGAAGATTTGAGGTAATCCGAAATATCTTTTATTTTTGAATCGAGCGAGCTGATTTTTGCAGTTTGGCTTTCACTCATGTCGCTTTCTCCATGTATTGAAAATGTTGATTCCAGTAAACGTTGTTATCTAATAAAACCTGTTTCAAAAGTCAATTAAAAATTCAGGGTCTTTTTCAAAGAAATGCTTTGCGTTTTTCCGGAAACAGATAACCGCTTTCTTTTTCCAATCGATCATCCATTTCAGCATTCCATTTCAGAATGAAACCGCGTATGTAACAAAACTTCCTTCCGCAGGATGCGATTGAGTTACTGACCCAATCGCGCGTGGAATATAATAAATCGGTTTGATTATTACAAATTTTTTCTTGTTTTTAAGTTTTGCCAATTCAGTCAAATGACCTTGTTTCAGAGTTGCGGATCAACTTTTAAAACGGGTTTCCTGTAAGCGGCTGTCGGAAAATACAATAAAACAGGGACGATATGAAACATGAAAACTTGTTAATATTGTAGTTGTATTTTTTCCCGATTTCTCTCGGTTATACTTTAGACAGGCATCGGGTCTCAAAATGAAGTGTTTTGAGGGTTTTCGGATAGTCTGTAAACAGAAAAACAATGTTCCTGACGCCGGGGCATATATAAAAACTTCAATTTTCATGATGAGTCACGACCTGTCTGGACTAAACGTGAATTTTCTATGTTTTTTTCAAGATGCTTACAGTTTATTTCCCAGTTTTCACCGTATCCGCCTGAACCTTATGTTTCAGCAAATATTCGGCCTGCCAGAGAATGACTTTACCGTCGCCGCCCGCTGTGGCCAAATATTCGCCGTCGGGCGAAGGCGCCATCGCCCAAATGGACCACGAAGTCGCACGGCAACGTGTTGTCCAT
>JBBIRG010000339.1:0-3439 GCA_037441945.1 Bacteroidota bacterium
CAAATCAGGGCTGCGCAAACTTTCGTCCGGGACCTGAAACCGCGGACTCTCATTACAAAACAGATCGATATTCAGAACCCGGAACAGCTTGAGCCGCTGATGAAAAAAGTTGACACCGTCGTCAGCGCCGTGACTTACCGCTATAACCTGGAGCTTGCGCAAGCCGCCGTCCGGAATGGCTGTCATTTCTGCGATCTCGGCGGGAACAATTCCATCGTCCGCCGGCAACTGGCGCTGAATAAAGCGGCTTTAAAAAAAGGCGTGACCGTCATCCCCGACTGCGGGCTCGCCCCGGGACTGGTTTCCGTGCTCACATCGCATGCCGTCAGCAGGCTGGAACGCACGGATGATGTTCATCTCCGCGTCGGGGGTCTTCCCGTTAATCCCGAACCGCCGATGAATTACCGGATTGTTTTTTCCGTGCACGGCCTGATCAATGAATACGCCGAGCCCTGCATCCAGTTACAAAACGGGAAAACGATTATAACCGAACCGATGCAGGACCTGGAGTCTATCCGTTTTCCCGCTCCGTTCGGCGTTCTGGAGGCGTTCAACACATCCGGCGGCGCGTCGACATTACCGGAAACCTACAAAAACAAGATCCGGAACCTGGATTATAAAACCATCCGTTATCCCGGCCATTGCACTCAGATCCGTTTGCTGATGGATCTGGGGCTGACAAAGACCAAACCGGAAAAATACGGCGTCTGCGCAATTCCTCCGCGCGAAATCCTAGCCCATCATTTGCAGAAAACTCTCGGCGGGGAGGGCGACGACTGCATTTTACTCCGCGTTACGGCAAAAGGCGTCCGGAACGGGAAGCCCTGCGCGATTACCTATGAATGCGTGGACTACGGCGAAAAAGAAAACGGTATTTCCGCGATGATGCGCATGACCGCGTATCCCGCGTCGATTATTGCGCAGATGATGTCTTCGGGCGTCATCACGCGGGCCGGGGCTGTGCCGCAGGAAATCATCGTCCCGCCGGATCTTTTTATTTCGGAACTGCGAAAACGGGGCATCGGTCTGAAAATTAAGATACGGTAATTCGGTCCGTCTGTGAATCCAGCATCGAAGCCGGAGGAAAAATCTTCATTTTACATTTCGCAGAAGCTGAGTCAGTTCGGGAAAACTCTGACTGACGTATGGCTGCATGAATTCAAAAGATTTACGTATGATCTCAGCCGTTTCTGAGGAACCGTTGGCCCGAGAAATTCCCATTTTGTAGATCATCACTTCTGAAAGAAAATTCAGGTCATGATATTTTAATAAAAAAGCAGAATTCAGGAACCTCCGCAGATGTTGCCCGAGTTGTTCCGTTTCCCCGAACAGGGAACGGACCGATGCCGTTAAATTTTCCATCGAAACCCTTCCAAGAACTTCGTAGAAGCATAACGCGAATTCAGGATCGCGCGTATGAATATCATGATCGAACAGCAATTCCACGCCGAGATGCGCAATGATCCTTTGCTGGCGGGCTGTTAAATCTTTGCCCTCTGTTTCAAGGTAATCCGCGTATGATTTCTGCAAACGGTAAAAGAAGGGCGCCTGGTGAAACGCCTGATCCGCCTGAATATGATTCCGCAAACCGTTCCAAAAACTGAGTTCACCGGAATATTTGATCCGCCCGACAATATCGGTTAGCCGGAACCGGAGTCCGCGGTCAAATACCCGGGCTATGTCAGGGAAGACGGCGCCCCAGTAATATTCCGCGGCCGTCAGCGGACACTCCAGAATCTTGTTATTATGATAAAAATGAGCGAGATAATTCAAACGGTAAAATCCTTATTTGTTACTTACAAATTCTTTTCATCATGAAACTAATTAAATTGCCTTAAATTTCAATTGGTTTTATTCCGGAATGTGATTATATTTTACAAAACCATGAACCAATACCCGGATTGTTATGAAGAATACGGTTTATCATGAAAGCGCGGTCAGCCATGTCACCGGTGAATCGGTATACGTCGACGATATGCTGGTCAATGAACGGCTTCTGCACGGGCGTATCGTTTACAGCCCCCATGCGAAAGCCAGAATAATTTCGTTTGATCTTTCGGATGCACAAAAAACACCCGGCGTGCATGCGGTTCTGTGTTACCGCGACATTCCCGGACATAACCAGGTGGGACCGATCGTCCATGACGAACCCTGTCTCGCTGAAAACGAAGTGCATTGCATCGGACAGGTTATTTTTCTGATCGCCGGTGACACTGAGGAAGCCTGCCGGGAAGCTGAAAAACGTATACGGATTGAGTATGAAATCCAGGAACCGATTCTTGATTTTGAAACCGCCATAGCGAAAAATAACCTGATGGGGCCGGCTCGAAAAATCGAACGGGGCGATGTAGACGCTGCGATGAAGAAAAGCCCGCGGCGGATCAAAGGTACCGTCCGCACCGGCGCGCAGGAGCACTGGTATCTCGAAACCCATGCCTGCGTCTGCATTCCGGGCGAACAGAATGAAATGTTGGTTTACAGTTCGAGTCAGCATCCCGCTGAAACACAGGCGATCGTCGCCGAAGTGCTCGGATTGCCACGTCATGAAGTCGTTGTGGAAGTGCGGCGGATGGGCGGCGCGTTCGGGGGCAAGGAAACGCAGGCGAATCATGTTGCCGCGTGGACAGCCCTGCTGAGCCGCGCTACGAACCGGCCGGTTAAAATCCGACTGTTCCGCGACGACGACCAGAAAATCACCGGCAAACGCCATCGGTACGTCTCACATTATGAGGCCGGCTTTAACGACGACGGGACGATTAATGCGGTCTCGATCGAACTCAACGCCGACGGCGGATGCGCCACCGACCTGTCATTTGCCATTCTCGAACGCGCCATGCTTCACTCCGATAACGCCTATTACCTGCCAAATGCGCGGATTATCGGGAAAGTATGGAAAACGAATCTTCCGTCCAATACGGCGTTTCGGGGCTTCGGTGGGCCGCAGGGCATGGCGGTGATCGAAACCATTCTCGACCGGATCGCGCGGCACCTGAAAAAGGAGCCGGCTGAAATACGACGGCTCAATTTTTACGGGCAGGATAACCGCAACATTACACCGTACGGCGAAACGGTAGAGAACAACCGTCTGAATGTGATGTACGACCGGCTTATGAAAACGTCGGATTACGAAAAACGGAAAAAGGAAATCGCGCGGTTTAACGCACAGCATGAATTTGTTAAAAAAGGAATATATATCACGCCCGTGAAATTCGGCATTTCATTCACGACGTCATTCCTCAACCAGGCTGGCGCGCTGGTCAATATTTATGCCGACGGAACGGTACTGGTCAATCACGGCGGGACTGAAATGGGGCAGGGGCTGAACACCAAAATTAAGCAGATCGCCGCCAAAGAGTTGGGAATAAGCGTGGACTGCGTCAAAGTCAACGCGACGAATACGTCGAAAGTGCCGAACGCGTCGGCCACCGCGGCGTCTTCG
>JBBIRG010000340.1:0-3434 GCA_037441945.1 Bacteroidota bacterium
TTTGTGAATAACGGTTCAGGTACAAACGTATTTCGTCCTGGCGGGACCGGTATCGGAAAGAGATTTTATAATCTGATTTTGAATCAAACTGGAAGTTCTGCTGGATATTTCGCGCCAGCTGGCTCAGCTGGCAACGCTTATATTGAAAATGAATTCACAATTGCGGCAAATTGTTCGTTGCTGACAAACGATAACGATGTTTACGTCGGCGGTTCGGTAAACATCAGCCGGAATCCTTTCGCAGCCGGTGATACGTTATTTATGATCGGTTCCAATACAGTGAACCTATGGACGACGTCTGCGGCGGGTTTGAACGAAGTCGTTATCAATAAACCGGGCGGAACGGTGAACATGACGTCGAATAATTCGATTATAAACGGCGTTTTAAATGTCCGCAACGGGAAGATAAATCTGTCCGGTTTCGTTCTGAATTATGGAAATGCGTCCGTTGATACGATTAGAATCGACGGCGGTAATCTGCACGTTGATAACGCCTCAACATTGAGACTCTTCAACGGCGCGGGTATTACTGTCCGCCAAGGTACACTTCAATTATACAGCACGAATCCGTCTTCGCTGGCGAACCTGACCAACCAGGGATCTGGCAGTTACGCCGTTCGTGTTAATCCGTCGGGCCAGTTTACCATGGGTAATGGAGCGCTCAACAACTGCGACAATTTCCTCGTCCGCGGACAGATCTATTTCGAGCCGGGTACAACCTCCCGTTTCGCAAACGGATCTGTTGTTAACATTGACGCCGGAGGCCGATTCCGAGCCGTGGGTACCGATACGTCATCCGCGAACCGCGTGACGATTAAACCGCTGACCGGCAATTACCGCGCTGTTTTCGCAAACGGTTCCAGAATGATCATGCAGAATGTTTTAGTCGACTCTGTCGGCGGTTCAGGTCAGTACGGTATTACACTGCAATCGGGCGCGAATATTGACTCGATGAACAATGTCCTGTTCCGTCGCGGAACCGGAAACGCCTATCTATCTTTGGCAAACGATCAATTCTATACCGCTAACGGTTTGCAGTTCGATTCAGCTGCCGCCAACCGCATGGCTTATAACGTGTCCTACACATTCGGCAACGGATTGCTCACGCTGAATAATTACAAGGGCAATATGAGCGGCGTGTTTTTTGAACAGGACAATGGAACGGCTCCCCACGGACGAGTAACCTGGACGCTGAACGAAACGCAAAATGTGCCGGCTGCGACAACGGCCGCCTTCGGACATAAGGATTTTACCATCAGCAACGCCGGCGGCGCCGGATTGGGCAGCGCCAATTTGCGCATGATCAGCGATACGCTAGACATTGCACAGTTTTCTGTAACACGGTTTTTCAGCGTTCAGCCGACAAATGCCGCTACCGGAACCATTCGCCTGCACTACCCGAAGCAGGAAGAAAACGGGCAGTACATTGCCGCCCAGCACATCTGGCAGCGCCGCAACGGGGCATGGAGAATGGTCGATACCATGGCCGGCGTCACGATTACCCGCGATTCTGCCGAAATCATCAACGGCGAACGGGTATATTTTATCCAGGCCGCCGGTTACAACTTCGCCGCCGGAGTACGGGATACGCTTGTCATGTCCAACGCAAATAACGACGCAAGTCTGCCGGTTGTTCTCGCTTACTTCCGCGGCCATTCCGAAGAAGGCAAGGTCTATCTTGAATGGAAGACCGAGAGCGAAATCGCCAACGCTTACTGGATGATACAACGCAAGGAAATCACGGAAGATGAGATGAACAAAATCACAAATGGTCAGATGACGGTGGAAAACGCAACCCGTGAATTCGTGACGATTTCCCAAATAAAAGGAGCGGGTTCCAAGACTTCGGAAACGCTCTACGAATACGTTGACGCGCAAATCGTATCCGGTAAACGATACGCTTACCGCATCGCCGACGTATCCTACGCGGGACATGTTACTTACCACGAATCGGTCATGATCAACGCCGAACTGCCGAAAGTCTTCGGCCTGTCCCAGAATTATCCGAATCCGTTCAACCCGACGACAACCATTCGTTACCAACTGCCTGTGGACGCGAAAGTAACGGTGAAGATTTATAACGTGCTCGGTCAGGAAGTCTATTCGCTGGTAAATAAGACAATGAACGCTGGATACCACCAGATCATGTGGAGCGGTATCAACAGCAGAAACTCGTCAGTCGCTTCCGGCGTGTATATTTACAGAATCTCTGCCCAGTCCTTAGACGGAAAACAGAAATTCACCAAGACCAAGAAGATGATGATTCTGAAATAAACATCATTGCTCTTATCATAAAGGCGGATCACGAATCCGCCTTTTTTTTACTGAAAATATATTGAAATAATAAAGGACAAAATTAGTTTAAAATATTGAAAATAATGGCTTGATAATGCTTCGGTAATAATTTATATTAACTTATGTTACTAATCCAGATTAAGGAGATAAAAATGAAAAAAATGATAACATGTTCGGTCGCCGCTTTTATTTCGATGATTATGATTACTTCATCGGGCATTGCCCAAGGTAATTTGAAAGACGCATTAACCGGGCTGGCCCAACCCGTCGCTGAAAAATACACCAAACCGGTTGTTACTGGTTTCGGATCCAATCTGAACACCGGTTGGTTTCACCGGTCGCCGAAAGCAAAGAAATTCGGGCTCGATATTGAATTTGGAATGGTTTTTACTGGCACCATTTTTCCTAAAGAGGATCAGCATTTCTCACATGAAGGACAATTTCAGTTGTCTAACGAAGTTGCGGAGAGCATATCAAAAAAATATCTCGAGGGGCAAGCCTGGTACGGTTCACTTGACGAAAGCCAGAAAACAAACGCTTTAAATTCAGTCGTCACACAAATTCAAAACAGCGGCGCGTTTGATGTTTCAATTGCGGGAGGAACTTTCATAGGGAAAAGATCGGATAAGCTCATTGTAACTTTCGGTGAAAAAACATTTACGATAACTGATCCGAATAACAATCAGCAGAATATTACTCTAACGGGGATGAAAGATACATTAGCCATAGGAGGAATTACAGGGCAGCCGGTCGTACCCTTAGCCGCACCCCAGGCGACTATCGGAACCATTATGGGAACGCAGATAACGATTCGCTATCTTCCTCCTGTCAAGATGTACGGATCGGTCGGGAAACTGAATTATTTCGGCTGGGGCATCCAGCATAATCCGGGCGTTTGGTTCAATGATCCTTTGCCTGTGGATCTCGCATTTGCTTTTTATCAGCAGAATATCAGCCGGGGAAAATTATTTGAAGCGCATGCCCTCGCTTACGGCGTTACGGTCAGCAAGCAGATCGGATTTGGATTTCTGAATATTACTCCCTATGCCGGCTACCTGCGTGAATCATCAAAAATGAAGTTTACTTACGAATACATGATTGACGAAACCAGTTCGGTACCGGTAAAGTTTTCCGCGAAA
>JBBIRG010000341.1:0-3417 GCA_037441945.1 Bacteroidota bacterium
TTTTACGCTATAAGAAACTTCGTAACATGGCCACGTTGCTGTTTCTATTGATGGGCTTTATCGCTTCGCTATCGAAAACTTTAATCGATGAATTGTGCTTGAGTTCTAAAGTGTTGCCAACTGGACGTATTAAAGAACTGCCGGCTTATATCTATTATCGGGTCCGTGAAGCCTTATGTATCTTGCTTGCCAATGTTTTTACGCGGCCGGTTGCCATCGACCCGTTTTCCGGTGTGCTCAATTTAAACCTTAAAACCTGAAAAATTTTCGGGGAGTGCCAGACTGTCACGAAAAAAACTTGATTTTGGTTGTTGTTATAATTACCTTCGCTTTCTTTCGTGATTTATATAACTTAAAAGATTAAACATAAGGCAAAAAAAACATGTTAAGAGAAAAAGTGAATTTCGATGCAAATGAAGCTACGGCACATGTGGCTCACAAAACCAATGAAGTTATTGCGATTTACCCGATTACGCCATCATCCAATATGGGTGAATGGGCGGATCAGTGGTCGGCGGAAGGAAAGAAAAACATCTGGGGAACGATTCCCAGCGTCATCGAAATGCAGAGCGAGGGCGGCGCTTCCGGGGCGGTGCACGGCGCGTTGCAGACCGGCGCGCTGACAACGACGTTTACTGCCGCTCAGGGCTTGCTGCTGATGATCCCGAATATGTTCAAAATCGCCGGCGAACTGAATTCAACTGTTTTTCACGTATCTGCGCGTACGGTTGCCTCGCATGCGTTGTCAATTTTCGGCGATCACAGCGACGTGATGTCCGTCCGTTCCACCGGTTTTGCCCTCATTTGCTCCAACTCCGTCCAGGAAGCGATGGATATGGCGCTGATTTCCCAGGCGGCGACGCTGGAAGCGCGTATACCATTCCTGCATTTCTTCGACGGATTCCGCACTTCCCATGAAGTGCATAAAGTCGAACTGCTGACCGACGATGATATTCGCGCTATGATTAACGACGAACTCGTTGCGGAGGTTCGTAAACGCGCATTATCGCCGGATCATCCGGTTCTACGCGGCACAGCGCAGAACCCGGACGTCTTTTTTCAGGCGCGCGAAACAGTCAATAAATATTACGACGCCGTGCCCGGTATAGTCCAGAAAGCCATGAACCAGTTCGCGAAAATCGCCGGACGCCAGTATCGTCTGTTTGAATACGTCGGACATCCCGATGCTGAACGCGTAATCATACTTATGGGTTCCGGCGCCGAAGCGGCGCATGAAACTGTGGATTTCCTTACGAATATGGGAGAAAAGGTAGGTGTATTGAAAGTCCGCCTGTACCGTCCTTTCTCGGTTCCCGATTTTATCGCCGCTCTTCCGAAAACAGTAAAGACCATTGCCGTCCTCGATCGCACCAAAGAACCCGGCGCGCTCGGCGAACCGATGTATCTCGATGTGCTTTCGGCGTTTCTTGAAACATCTCAGAAGGGCAAACTTTCTGCCATTCCGAAAGTCATCGGCGGACGCTACGGCCTCTCATCCAAGGAATTTACTCCCGCGATGATCAAGGGCGTTTACGATGAAATGAAAAAATCCGAACCGAAAAACCATTTCACGGTCGGCATCACCGATGACGTAACCAACACGAGTATCGCCTACGATCACAATTTTACGACGGAAACGGATGAAGTGTTTCGCGGAATGTTCTTTGGGCTCGGCGCGGACGGAACCGTCGGCGCGAACAAAAATTCAATCAAAATCATCGGCGAAGGGACCGATAACGACGCGCAGGGCTATTTTGTATACGATTCAAAAAAATCCGGCGCGATTACGACTTCGCATCTGCGTTTCGGCAAGAAACCGATCCGGTCGACTTACCTGATTACCAAGGCAAAATTCGTCGCCTGCCACCAGTTCAGCTTCCTCGAAAAATACGATATGCTCCAGTACGCAGAGCCCGGCTCAACGTTTCTGCTGAACGCGCCGTTTGCCCAATCAGAAGTATGGGATAAAATGCCGCGAAAAGTCCAGCAGGATATTATTGACAAGAAACTGAAATTCTACGTCATCGACGGTTATAAAGTCGCGCACGAAACGGGCATGGGCGAACGAGTGAATACCATCATGCAGACATGTTTCTTCGCCATTTCGGGCGTTTTGCCGCGCGAAGAAGCCATTGCCCAAATAAAGGATTCGATCAAGAAAACTTACGGCAAAAAAGGCGAAGAAGTTGTCCAACAGAACTGGGAAGCTGTCGATAATACTTTAGCGAACTTGCACGAAGTGAAATATCCCGCCCAGGCGTCCAGCAAGATTGAAATGCCGACGACGGTTCCCGCCGAAGCACCCGATTTCGTCAAAGGCGTCACCGCTCAGATCATCGCCGGCAAAGGCGATCATCTCCCGGTCAGCGCATTCCCCGTAGACGGTACGTTCCCGACCGGGACGACGCAGTGGGAAAAACGGAATATCACGCTCGAAATTCCCGCTTGGGATCCGGAAACCTGCATCCAGTGCGGAAAATGCGCGATCGTTTGCCCCCATGCCGTGATCCGCATCAAAGTGTACGGAAAATAACAGCTGAAGAACGCCCCGGCAACTTTCAAGCATACGCCCTATAAAGGCAAGGAATTTAAGGCAGAATCGGAATACACTCTCCAGATCGCGCCCGAAGACTGTACCGGATGTGAATTGTGCGTGGAAGCCTGTCCGGCGAAGAACAAGCAGCAGACTGGACTGAAAGCGATCAACATGGTATCCCAGCTGCCCATCCGCGTGAGCGAGCGTGAAAACTGGAAATTTTTCCTGAACATTCCAGAAGTTGACCGCAACGCGATCAAAATTGACAATGTCAAGAATTCTCAGTTCCTGCAGCCGCTGTTTGAATTCTCCGGCGCCTGCGGAGGCTGCGGCGAGACTCCTTATGTCAAGTTGACCTCTCAGCTCTTCGGCGACCGCATGATCGTCGCCAATGCCACAGGTTGTTCCTCGATCTACGGCGGCAACCTGCCGACGACTCCATGGGCATTCAACAAGGACGGCCGCGGACCGGCATGGTCAAATTCCCTGTTTGAAGACAACGCCGAATTCGGACTTGGTTTCCGGCTCACCTTCGACAAACACAGCGAACAGGCGAAGGAATTACTCCGTGCGATGGCATCCCCGATCGGCGAAAATCTCGTAACCGACATCATTAACGCCCGCCAGATTGAAGAATCAGAAATCAGCGCGCAGCGCGAAAGGGTGACCGAACTGAAAAAGAAACTTTCCGGAATGAATACCGCCGACGCGAAACGCCTTCTGTCCCTTGCTGATTTTCTCGTGAAAAAGAGCGTCTGGATCATGGGCGGCGACGGTTGGGCGTACGACATCGGGTTTGGCGGACTCGACCACGTGCTGGCCAGCGGCCGCAACGTCAACGTCCTCGTGCTGGATACCGAGGTGTACTCCAATACCGGCGG
>JBBIRG010000342.1:0-3408 GCA_037441945.1 Bacteroidota bacterium
GGCATTGAACACATGTTCTTCGGTTATGTACCGTTGCGATTCGGATTCGCGCATCTCGGCTCCCCGATGGGCGACGCTTACGGGCAAACGATGTTCGACGTCGGAACCGGTTACGAATACGGCGCATTAAAATTTGACGCCGCTATTGAAATTGCCAACCGCGATTATAAATACCGTATTCTTTTTCCGCAGCGCTATGTTGCCGGCAGCGCAACCAACCGCGAAAGGACCTACCTTGATAAGGTTGAGGAATCGATGGTCAGTTTCCAGTTTACGATGAGTTACCGGTTTGATTTTGTAAAATAATTAGAAATAAAACAGCAAAGAACTTTCATGAAAACTTTCATCCGAATTGTATTTTCCGCTTGTGTTTTTCTGTCCGGATCTTTTTTGTATTCCCAGAGCAAATACAAATGGTCCGATGAGAAATACCAGCGGATTACCGTATTCTTTACCAATGACGTGCACGGAGGCATCACCGCGACCGAGGCGACGTTCATGAATCCGGACTTTCCGCCGATAATTGGCGGTGGCGGATCCGCGGCCAACCTGATCACAACCTACAGGAAAATAGCCGAAGAAAAAAAATGGGGCATTCTTCTTCTGGATCAGGGCGATATGTTTCAGGGAACGCTGCTTGGAACCCGTACGGCCGGAGACGCCGTCTTCGATTACATGAATTATATACGCTACGACCTGGCTACGCTCGGAAATCATGATTTTGACATGGGCAAAGCGAACGTCATCAAGCTTGCAGAAAAAGCCGAATTTCCAATTCTGGCGGCGAATATCATTGATAAGTCAACCGGTGAAATCGCCGATTTTGTAAAACCCTATCTGGTCAAGGAATATATGGGAATTAAAATCGGCATACTCGGCCTGGCTACTCGCTCGACCGTCGCGATGAGTTATCCGAAACATATAGAAGGGCTCGATTTTCTTCCTGAAATTCCGGTCGCGCGGAAATACGTGAAAATCCTGCGCGAAGATGAAGGTTGCGATTTTGTGATTGTTTCCTCGCATTCCTGGTTAGATTACTGGCCTGAAGAGGGTTATAAGAATTTATTGAAGGGTAAAAAAGAAGGCAAGGATTTTGACAAAGCGACGGCAACCTGCATCGAGATCGCGCATTTCGTTCCCGGCATCGATCTGATGTTCGGCGGGCATGTGCACAAAGGGCACGACAAACCCTGGGTCGAGCCGGACAACCACACGCTGCTTATCCAGTCGTTCGCCAACAGCAGTTCCGCGCTGGGGCATATTAATTTATATTTTAACCGGAATGACAAATCGTTTGTCGGTTATGATTTCGACAACGACCGCGGCGCAATGATGACGTTGTTTCTCGATGAATTCTGGCCGGATAAAGAAATATTCAACAAAATTGCCGAACGGCAGAAGATCGTTGAAAAGGGTTTCGACGATATTATCGGGCAAAATGCAGGACCGCTCACGCGTGGAACGGGCGAATCGACCATGGGCAACCTGGTTGTTGACGCCATGCGGGAAGAAGTCAAAGCGGATATAGCGATGTCCAACTACGGCGGCGTCAGGGCGGAAATGAAATCCGGTCCGGTCACCCAGCGCGACGTGTTCAAGGTCATGCCCTTCGACAACAAAATAGTCGTCATCAAGGTCAACGGCGCATTTATTAAAAACTTGCTTGAAGACCGCGTGGCCGGAAACAGCACAGGTGTCCTGGTATCCGGCATGCGCGTCGTAGCCGATAAAAATCTTCCGAACGGCGAACGGATCACGGTCCTGGAAATCGGCGGTAAAACCTATAATCCCGAAACGGTTTATACGCTCGCCATTTCCGATTATCTTGCCGAAGGAAATTCCGGTTTCCAGATGGTGCGCACGGTCGATGAACAATTTTTCGCCCATACCGGTATTGCGATTCGCGACGCCATGATCAATTATTTCCGCGAACATACGCCTGTTAATCCGAAATTGGACGGCCGCTTTAAAACGATCAAAAAAGCGAACTGAAAGGAACGTTATTTCAGACTGAAAAGGCAACCGTTTCAGGTTGCCTTTTGCTTTTCGCGCCGATAGATTGTTGAGGAATCTGATTGTCCATTAGTTTCGCGAAGTTCTGCTTTTATTAATTCATAATAATTTGTAAATTTTATTATGACTGAGTTTTTCCGAATAAATTTTATCTTTTGCACCCTGCTTCTATATGTTGTTTTAACTTTTGATTTACCCGCTCAGATACAGGGGCGCCGTCGGCCGTTGATTGAATCGGAGCGGGTTCTTACCGTGGCGACGGACGGGACGGGCCAGTTTACATCCATTCAGGAAGCGATCGACGCGGCTGATTTTAATGCAACAGTGCGTATTAAAAGCGGCGTTTACCATGAATCCGTTTCGCTGAGAAGTTTTGTGTCCATTGAAGGCGCCGGAACCGGAAAAACTGTGATCGTATCGGACCGTCCGCAGCCGGTTGTTACCGGGTACAATGTAAGCGGTGGAAAAATTTCAAAGATCTCATTTGAATTTCTTTCAAAGCAAAACACGCCCGTTCTGATAGCGAAATATTCTGTTTTTCTCGTGGAGGATTGCTCGTTCAAGAACGGGTCATCGGGTATTCATATTTCGGGGAACAGCGCCGTCAGCGCAATAAGATGCACATTCTCAGGGAATTCGGAAAACGGGATCGATATCGTCCGAGAAAGTTTCGGCAAGGTGACCGAAAGTATTATCGAAAAAAACGGCCGCCACGGAATTTACCTCTTTGACCGTTCGAGCCCTTCTATCGAACAGAATACCATCCGGCTGAACGGCGGTAATGGGATTGACGTCGACCGGTTGACGATCGGAAAAATTCTCGGTAATTTCATTTATAAAAACCGTTCCGGCGGAATCGCGGTTTCGGGAATGTCCGAACCAATGATACGGAATAATACCATCGTATCCAACGGAGATTCAGCCGAAGCGCAGGCGCTGTCGCGTAGTAGGGGATTCGGAATTCGCATTGGCAATACAGGATTGATAACGCTGACCAACAATATTATAACCGGCCACACGGTTGGAGTCGGGCTGATCGGAAACGGCCAGGCGCGGATGGCGTATAACAATCTTTGGGCCAACCGCCTGAATTACCTGAATATTACCGACGTTTCCGCCGATGTATCGGTTGATCCGAAGTACCGTGATCCGGAAAAGAACGATTACCGGATCGATTCGTCATCGCTGGCCTACAGGAAAGGAGAGCAGGTACTGAATATCGGCGCCGATTACGATACGCGCGTAACGTCAATCCGCCGCAGGATTGAATTTCTGAAAAATTCCGCCGCGCAAGAAATGGTCAAAGGTAACTGGTACAGCGCGTTCCAGTCGGCGCAGGAAATTGTCGCCACCGACCGGAACGACGCCGAAGGACGCCGGCTTTATGAACGCGCT
>JBBIRG010000343.1:0-3404 GCA_037441945.1 Bacteroidota bacterium
ATTTTTGTATAACCTGCGCGCCATAAGGATGGGGCAGCATCTTTATTTTGAAAATCTTGCAGGAAGGATACGTTTTTCAATGCAAATGTTAAATAAATTGCTTATCTTGTAATAAGCTCGGAAAAGCAGTTTGACATGACATCATCTGTTCAGAAAAAGGAAACCATGAAATATCTTTCCGAATACCGGAAACAGGAAGACGCCGAAAAAATAGCGCGCGCCATACGCCAGATCACCACCCGGCCATGGACGGTGATGGAAGTCTGCGGCGGACAGACGCACTCGATCGTGAAATACGGGATTGATGAGCTGATACCGCAAGATGTGACGCTGGTTCACGGTCCGGGCTGTCCGGTTTGCGTCACGCCGCTGGAGTTTATTGATAAGGCCATCCGAATCGCGTCAATGCCGGGCGTGATATTCTGTTCCTACGGCGACATGCTGCGCGTTCCAGGATCGGACCGCGACCTACTGGCGGTCAAAGCCGCCGGAGCCGATATCCGCATCGTGTATTCCCCTATGGACGCGCTGAAAATAGCCGCCGGCAACCCGGGAAAGGAAGTTGTGTTTTTCGCGGTCGGATTCGAAACGACGGCTCCGGCCAACGCGGCCACTGTGTTTCACGCCCGGATGAAAAGTATCGGCAATTATTCCATGCTGGTGAGCCATGTGCTGGTGCCGCCGGCATTAGAATTAGTAATGAAATCACCGCACAACCGCGTGCAGGGGTTCCTCGCGGCCGGACACGTCTGTTCCGTCATGGGTTTCCATGAGTATGAGCCTCTCGCCGAAAAATACCGCATACCGATTGTGGTGACCGGATTTGAGCCCGCCGATATTCTGCAGGGGTTGCTGATGCTTGTACGCCAGCTTGAGTCGGGAACATCGGCCGTTGAAAACCAGTACAGCCGCCTGGTTACCCGCGAGGGAAATACTGCAGCGCAGAAAATGATGGCAGAGGTTTACAGCGTCATCGACCGTAAATGGCGCGGTATCGGAACTATTCCCAAAAGCGGACTCGGATTAAACAAAACCTACGCCCGGTACGACGCCGAAAACCGTTTCCCGGTTGACGATATCCAGCCGGTCGAATCCGCCGAATGCATCAGCGGTTTGATTTTGCAGGGATTGAAAAAACCCGGTGAATGTACCGCATTCGGAAATCACTGCACACCTGAACATCCGCTCGGAGCAACCATGGTTTCTTCCGAGGGAGCCTGCGCCGCATATTACAGATATCGTCACCATAACTGAAGCGCTTCTGTCTTTTTAGAAAATGAAAACCGTAAAAACAAACGATTCTGTCCTGTTCCGCCTGTTACTGCTGATGATCGTGACCGGTAACAGCCTTTTTTCGCAGGACCAGGAACACAATTATATTATTGACCGATTCGGAATTGAACACGGTTTGTCCCAAAGCGTTATCAAATGCGTACTGCAGGATTCCCGCGGCTTTCTCTGGATTGGAACCCAGGACGGATTGAACCGCTTCGACGGTTACCAGTTCAAGGCATTCAAGTACGACGTGAACGACACGAGCAGCATTTCCCATAACACGATCACAACCCTTTTCGAGGATAAGCGGGGTAGATTCTGGATCGGAACACAAAACGGGCTGAATCTTTTTCAGCACGGAAAATTTATCCGTTTCAAGTTTCAGGGCGATGGTCCGTTTTCGGTGATGAATGACAATATCATTTCGGTTTGTGAAGGCGATTCCGGTTACATGTGGATCGGAACAATCGGCGGCGGATTGCACCGTTTTGATCCGGACAAGCGGAAATTCATTTCGTACCGGCATAAAGCGGACGATTCGCATTCACTGCCGTCAAACACAATCCGTTCCCTTTGTTTTACATCGGATAAAACGCTCTGGATCGGCGCTTCCCGCGGTTTATGCCGGTTAGCGAACGGGCGTATTGATCGGATCATAGATCGGCAAAATCAAAGCAATCCTTTTTTTACGGATAACATTCTCGTTCTGCTTGAAACGGGCCGGGGAAACCTGTGGGCCGGAAGCCGGCACAACGGACTGGTCGAATTCAATCCGCGTAACTCCTCAGCCGAAAACCATTTTACGGTAAACAACGGACTGAAACATAATCATATTACATCGGTTTATGAATCGAATGACGGTACATTATGGGTTGGTACGGGTTTCGGCGGAGTTCATTTGTTTCAGAACGGGTTTTGGAATTATTTCACGCACGATTCGTCCAATCCCGACAAGACGCCGAACGATGAAATCAACAGCATCCTGAAAGACCATTCGGGAAATTTATGGGTGGGCACTTCTTCCGGCTTATACCGGTTCAAGCGAAACTTCTTTACGATTTTCCGTAACGACGCGCCTGTGTCCCGTAAGCTTCCCGGAAATGAAGTATGGGCTGTGTATGAGGATTCCAGAAAACGTCTGTGGACAGCGGTTCATCCGCAAGGTCTCTTTATGAGTGATAAAAACAACACCGCATTATTTACGGATAAATCCGGACAACCGAATATTATTGCCCATTCAAATGTTTATTGCATCAAGGAAGACCGTTTTGGCCGCATCTGGATCGGCGCGGAACGGGGCATTTCGGTTCTGGACGGAAAAACGATACATACGTTTCGTCCCGCAGAGGGCGATTCGTTCGCGATTCCGGATTATACCGTTATGGCGATTGAAGAAGATAAAAACGGTTCGATCTGGATCGCCACTTACGGAGGCGGGCTTTTGCGGTGGGAGCCTGAAAAACCCGGATCTGTGAAAGGCCGTTTTCTTACCTATCGGTATCTGCACAATAACCCGAAGAGTTTGTCCAATGATGACGTTTTTACCTTAAAAGCCGATAAAAGCGGTTATTTGTGGATTGGCACATTCAACGGCCTGAATCGTTTTGACGGCGACTGGTTCACCCGGTTTCATCATAACCCGGATGACCGCAACAGCCTGTCGCACAACACGGTTCTGTCGATCCACGCTGCAGATGACGGTTCCGTCTGGATCGGGACCGACGGAGGCGGACTGAATCATTACCAAGACGGAGTGTGGACCGCCTTTACAAAAAAGGACGGCCTGCCGAATAATGTTATTTACGGCATTTTGCAGGACGGCGACAGTAATCTGTGGCTGTCGACGAATAAAGGCCTTTCCAGGTTTTCCCTCACTAAGATCGGGATAAATAAAATACAAAACTTTGATACGCATGACGGACTGCCAAGCAACGAATTCAACCAGAACAGCTATTTCAAAAACAAACGGGGTGAAATGTTTTTCGGCGGAATATCCGGAATGATCCGGTTCCGGCCGGAAACGATTGTTCCCGGCGAATACGCCGTTCCGGTTTATATTACCGCATTTAAAATTTTTGACCGTGACGCGCTGTCTGAGTATGAATTACCCACCGCCTCACAAACCGATC
>JBBIRG010000344.1:0-3113 GCA_037441945.1 Bacteroidota bacterium
TAAAACATCGCTGCTGGATTATATCCAGAAAACCAGCATCGTCGCCGGCGAAGCGGGGGGCATTACCCAGCATATGGGCGCTTATGAAGTTGAACTAGCCGGCCGAAGAAAAATCACGTTCCTCGATACGCCCGGCCATGAGGCCTTTACCGCTATGCGCGCCCGCGGAGCCCAGGTCACCGATATCGTCATCATCGTTATCGCCGCCGACGAACAGATCATGCCGCAAACCGATGAGGCGATCAATCACGCGCAGGCCGCCGGCGTTCCAATCGTTATCGCGGTCAATAAAATCGACAAGCCCGAAGCGAATCCCCTGAAAATCAAAACACAGCTGTCGGAACGCAATATCCTCATTGAAGAGTGGGGCGGTAAATACCAGTGCGTTGAGATTTCTGCCAAAAAAGGGATCAACGTCGACCAGCTGATGGAAAAAATCCTCCTCGAAGCTGATGTCGCCGAACTCAAGGCGAAAGTCGGCTGCCGGGCGAAGGGCACCGTGATCATTTCCGAACTCGACAAAGGCCGCGGCGCATCGGCGACGATTATCGTCAAATCAGGAACCCTGAAAACCGGCGATCCGTTCATTTGCGGCGTCTTCTCCGGTCGCGTCAAGGCGATGTATGATGAGCGCGACCGGCTGGTCAAAGAGGCTTATCCCTCCCAACCCGTGAAAGTTATAGGATTTGACGGACTACCGCAGGAAGGCGATGTTTTTGTCGTGACGAAAAACGAACGCGTCGCGCGCGAGCTTGCGCAAAAACGCCAGCAGATCAAACGGGAACAGGAACACAGGCGCGTGCGATTCGTTACGCTTGATGAAATTTCCAAGCAGGTCCGTCTCGGAAAAATCGAAACCCTGCCCATCGTTCTCAAAGGCGACGTCGGGGGGTCCATTGAGGCTCTTAGCGATTCTATCCAGCGCCTGAGCAACAAGCAAGTGACCGTCAACATTATTCACAGCGGCGTCGGCGTCATCACCGAATCCGACGTTCTGCTCGCCTCGGCGTCCAATGCCATTATTATCGGTTTCCATGTCAGGCCAAACCTGAACGCCCGAAAACTCGCCGAACGCGAAAATATCGATATCCGTTATTACAACATTATCTACGACTGTATCGAGGATATTCGCAAGGCGCTCGAGGGATTGCTTGAACCGGAATTCGAGGACAAGGTTATCGGGACGACTGAAATCCGTGAAATATTCAAAATTTCAAAAGTGGGCACTGTCGCCGGCTGTCATGTCATGGACGGTAAAATATCGCGCACCGCACCGATCCGGCTCATCCGCAACGGCGAGGTTATCCATGAAGGACGGCTGTCATCGCTGAAACGATTCAAGGACGATGCGCGCGAAGTTGCGCAGGGATTCGAATGCGGGCTTACTATTGACGGGTACAACGATATTAAATCCGGCGATATGATCGAAAGCCTTGAAAGGATCGAAATCAAACAGGTTCTGGTAGACTGATCATGCTGGTCGGCGTCTGTGAAATAGAACTGTTTATTCATGCCAGCGCGTCGCTGAAGGAAAAGCGGTATGTCGTGAAAAGCATCAAGGATAAAATAGCTAATAAATTCAATGTCTCGGTCGCTGAAGTCGGCCATCAGGACAAATGGCAGAGAACCGCGCTCGGCATCGCTGCCGTAACCAACGAACACGCCATGATCGATCATATCTTTTCCGAGATTATCAAACTGATCGAACTGAACGGCGGGGCCGAAGTCATCTCGAAATCGGTCCGTATTTATTAGAAAAGAAAGATTATGAATCAGCGAAACAGGCGTATCTCCGAATTAATTTCCCGCGAAGTCAGCAGCATCATGCAGCTGGAGATGCGCGACCAGAGGTTCCGCGCGGTGACCGTGACTCACGTGCAAATGAGCCCCGATCTCGGATTCGCAAAAATATATTTCACATGCGCCGGGACTCCGGAGGAAATTAAATCAACCGGTAAGGCGCTGAATCACGCAAAAGGTTATTTCCGGTCGGTTCTATCCGAAAGGATCGAGATGAAATATATCCCGGACCTGAAATTTTTCTTTGACGAAAACCTCGCCGAGGCCGAAAAGCTTGACCGGCTATTTGAAGAGATAAAAAAATGAGCGGCGGAAGTTCAGGACAAATACCCGTTTTCGGAAAGGCGCACTTAAGCCTGACGCCGGATCTTACGGCTTTTAACGAGGGCGTGTTCATTCTGATTGATAAACCTGAAACCTGGACATCGTTTGATGCCGTCAATAAAATCCGGCGCCTGCTCAAAGTGAAAAAAGCCGGCCACTGCGGAACGCTCGATCCTCTGGCCACCGGCCTGTTGATTATTGCCACCGGAAAAGCGACAAAATCCATCGATACACTGACCCTGCAGGATAAAACTTACGAAGCGGAAGTGACGCTGGGCATCGAAACCGACACCTGGGATGCGGACGGTAAAATCATGGCTGAGAAACGCGTACCCGAAATCGCTGAATCCGAATGGCCGGGAATTCTTAAAGAATGGACCGGCGATATACGGCAGGTTCCGCCCGCGTATTCGGCGCTGAAGCAAAACGGTGTCCCTTTGTATAAGCTCGCCCGGAAAGGCGCTGAAATCAAACCCGAACCGCGTACCGTTGTCATTCATTCGATCGGCGTAAACGGATGGAACCCGCCCTTTCTGCGCCTGACCGTTCGCTGCGGAAAAGGGACTTACATCCGCTCTCTCGCGCATGATATCGGGAAAAAATTAAACTGCGGCGCGATGCTCTCGCAGCTTCGCCGGACCGCCATCGGCGATTTTTCCGTTGAATACGCATGGAACATTCCTGAATTTCAATCCTGGCTGTACACCGCAAGGGTTCATTATGCTGTACATTGACAACTTAGACAAAATTCCGCACGACAAAAAATCCTACCTGACTATCGGTACGTTCGACGGCGTTCACCTGGGCCACCAGACGATTATCAACCAACTGGTCAGTGAAAGCCGCACGGATGACACGCGGAGCATCGTTTTGACTTTCGAACCGCACCCGCAGACCGTCATCAATCCCAAGCGTATGCCCGATATCCAGATTCTGACGACGCTTGCGGAGAAAAGGGAAATTCTGGATTCACTGGGAGTCGACCTGCT
>JBBIRG010000344.1:3123-3372 GCA_037441945.1 Bacteroidota bacterium
CGCGCCTTTTGATGAAGCTATGGCGAATCTCACAGCCGAGGAATTCGTGCAGCAGATCCTGATCGATAAGATCGGTTTTACGAAAATGATCGTCGGGCATGACCATGTGTTCGGCAGGAACCGGAGCGGAAATCACCAGACGCTGATGACTATGGCACCGTATTATCATTTTACAGTCGAACGGGTCGAGGCGTATAAAAGCCACCGCGTGCTGATCAACAGCACACTGATCCGGAAACTGCTCTACGA
>JBBIRG010000345.1:0-3342 GCA_037441945.1 Bacteroidota bacterium
CGAGACCGCCACAGCGGTACGAGGGAAGGGTTTGCGGGTTATTTTAATAAACATTTTATTCATATAACAACAGTTAAATTATAATGAAAACAAAACATTATTTTAACCTTGAATTTTCCCGATATATCGGGATGTCTTCGCGGCAAAATCCATTTTAACTTGTAGGTATAACATGAAACACGATATCAGCCTAAAAATTTTGATTTTTTAATTTAAACATAGGAGAGGGTTATGAAAAAACGCCTATTAGTCTTAGCGTTCATCTTTTTGAACATTTCATTTTTCGGACAATTAAAAGCGCAGAATGTGTTTGTGTGGGATGGGGATCCTAATAATTCATCCGGCCAGGCATGGTATACTTTTTTAATCGATAACGGCTATACAGTAACGAAACCGTCGATAAACAGCACGCTTCCGACAGACTACTCAATGTATGATGCGGTTTTTCTGAATTTTGGTATTTATGTTTATCCTTATACAAATCACTATTTAACTGAATCAGAAGCTCAAAATATTCAGAATTACGCTAATAACGGTGGTAGGATATTTATTGAAGGTGGCGATATTTTTGGATATGATGATGGAAAGTCAATATTGAAAATAATATGTGGGCTTGATACTGCGTTTGATAACGGTACCATTTCGGGTACTATTAATGGCATGCCCGACCAACTCACAAATGGCATGTCATTTAACTATAACGGTCGCAATGGCTCATATATCGATGTTTTATTTCCCAGCGCTTCATCAGGAATTTTTTATAATCAAGGAAACTGTCATGGTATTTCTTTTGATAATGGAACACACAAGATAGTCGGTTTAACTTTTGAACTCGGCGGCCTCGTAGACGGCGCTTATCCCAGCACAAAAAATGAACTGATGACCCGGATTGTTGATTTTCTGGGTATTCAGCCGACCTACGTCCCGCGCGGACTGAAGGCGACTGCCGGCGTTGAGCAGGTTGAACTGATATGGCAAAGACCCGCGCTTACCGACGGTTTCCAGAGGTACCGAATCTATTACGGCACGTCCCCGAAGCCGACTGCATTGATGGACAGCACGGCCTGGCAGGTTATCACGGATACTACTCGCGTGATCCATAATTTAACTGCCGGAACCCGCTATTACTTCCGCGTAACTACACTGCACGACGGCGTCGAAAGCGAATTCTCGAACGAAGTCAGCGCGAAACCTTTTTCGGCGCCCGTTGGTATTATCGTCACCCATCCAGCCGATGGAGGTTACGGCTCTCTACGCTGGGCGATTGATTCGGCGAACGCATTTCCAAATACCGACACGATCTCATTCGCCGTGAATATGATCGGGTCAACCATTTGGCTGAATGATTCCCTGCCGCCCATCCTGCAAAAGGTATTCCTGAACGGCGATATCACAGATGACGGAGAGCCGGACGTCGAACTTGACGGCGGAAGCCTCGATTGGAAAAATACACTTACAGTGCGTTCAGCCAACAATGTCATCAAGGGGCTTGTTTTAACCGGCAACCGAAGTACAGCGGGTTCGGGCGCCGGTATTCTAATATCCGGAACGGCAGCTCATCATAATCAAGTTCTGGGTAATTATTTTGGAATCCGGAATAATCAGATTTTATCAAACGGACCCGGAATCGTCCTGAACCAAGGCGCTTTTAATAACCTGATCGGCGGCGGTACGCCTGACGGCAGAAATGTATTCGCTTCGACTGAGGGGGATAATCTTGTTGTTCAGAATTCCAATGATAATGTCATCACCGGAAACTACTTCGGCCTGACGCCTCAGGGGCTCCCGGTCGAACAAGGCGTTTACGCGAACATCCGGATTTACCAAAGCCGGCAAAACCTTATCGGAGGGAATCAGCCGGGCCAGGGCAACTATATCTGCGGCGCTTTCCATTCTGGCATTCATATTCAGGAATCATCCCAAAACATGATTTCCGGCAATACCGTCGGCCTCACTCCTAACGGGACTGTCCACGGCAACGGCAACGATGGAGGACAGGGAATCAACGTAAGCTATTTTTCCAGGCGCAATCAGATCGGATACCCGACCGCTTCGGGACGCAACATCATTTCGGGCAACTCCGCCGGAATTCGCATCGTTGCCGGTTCCGATTCTACCGTTATCACCGGCAATTTTATCGGTACCGATGCGCGCGGAACCCATTCAATAGGAAATGGTACCGGCATTGAAATCTACGATGCGGCGTACGCACTCATCGGCGACGGCACTTTCATGGGAAGAAACATTATTAGCGGAAACACCAGCAACGGAATCCGAACTCAATTTTCAAGCCAAATCGGAATCGTTCATAACTACATCGGAGCGGATTCATCCGGAACAAACTCGGTATACTACCAGAACAATGGCATCGAGATCGGGCCGGGCACAAACAACGTGATGATCGGCGGGTATTTACCCCAGCATCGTAATGTCGTCTCCGGAAATAGCGGCGACGGAATTCACTTCGTTGACAGCGACGATGATCCGATTGATAATATACACATTCTCCGAAATCGCATTGGCCTCAACGCGGCGGGAACCCATCCCCTCCCGAACCAGTATAACGGAATAGCGGCATACGGCAATCTGTCTACAATAACAATTGATTCGATCGCTTTCAATGTCATTGCCCATAACAACGGACACGGCGTGTATTTCGCGGGCGCCGGCGTAGACAACTCGCTTATTTATGCCAACAGTATTTACCAAAACGGCGGCCAGGGTATCTTGTTGTTTGACGGCGCGCAGGGTAATGTTTTGCCTCCGTTAATAAGTCATGTGGATCAGGATACATTATTTGGTGGCGGTGTAGCAACAAATGGGTTTGTGCAGATATATCGTGATACAGATGATGAAGGTCAGTTTTTCCTCGGTACGACGATTCCGGACGGAGAGGGTCAATGGCGATTTACTTTACCCGCAGGACTTCCGCAAAATACAAATCTTACAACCTTATGGAGCGCAAACAACGGACGCACCTCCGAATTTTCGTTTCCTTACCTGATTAATCCCAATCGCCTGTTAGTCACAAAAACATCCGACGGTATTTCCATCGGAACGCTTCGTCACGCCGTCGCTTATGCGGACACGAATCCCGGCGCCGATACGATCCGCTTCGATCTACCGCGCGGCTCAATCATCAATTTCCAGATGAACGGCGTGAGTATTATGAATGATTCACTCTGCATCGACGGCGATATGGACGACGACGGCATACCTGATATTGTTGTGACGCTTACAAATCCGCAAATCTCCCCTGTCGCCTTCGGGATATCCGGTTCATATAATACAATCAAAGGACTGGTCGTCAACGGTTGCTATTATATGGGATCAGGATCCGGT
>JBBIRG010000346.1:0-3326 GCA_037441945.1 Bacteroidota bacterium
CCCCTGCAATCGCTGCCTTGAGATTATCTTCCGTACTCCCCATGGGGAGATCGGTCGCGGGATCACCTACCTTCTTCAGGTAATCCAGGTGTCCATGGGCGTGGCCGGTTTCGCCCTCGGCGGTTTCGCGGAAGTTGCCGGCCACTTCAGGATATCCTTCAACATCGGCGATCTTTGCGAAATAAAGGTAGCGGCGATTGGCCTGCGATTCTCCTGCAAAAGCATATTTCAGGTTGTCGTGGGTCTTGGAGCCTTTCAAGTCTGCCATGTTAATTCTCCTTAGCGTTGGGGAATGCATTCAGCTTCCCGGTTGTTTCTTCCTGGCCTTGTCTTTTGCCGACATTTTCTGTTTTCGATCTCCGACGGGTCGGCATTTCCCGCAAGTTCCGATGATGCAGATATCGAGTTCCCCGGCTTCAAATCCCTCCGTCTCGGTTTCGGGCAGTTCCAAGGCTGCAAGGGATTCCACTTGGACGTCGGTCAGACCGCCGCAGTGCCTGCAGAACAGGTGCTGGTGCGCGGCAAGGTTGGCGTCGAACCGTCCCACACCGTAGGTGGTGCTGACCCTCCGTATCAATCCCTCCTTCTCCAGAGACTCGAGGATGCGATAGACTGTGGCCAGCGACAGTGAAGGCATCACGGGGCGCAGGCGGGCGTAAACCGCCTCGGCCGCAGCGTGGCTTGTATCCTCCGCGAGCGTGCGGTAGACGGCGACGCGTTGCGGAGTCACACGCACTCCCCGGTTACGGCGATATTTGATTCAACGCGTCCGTGAACTTTACAGGGGGAAGATTACAGCGATTATGGACTAAGGCTGTTTTCGAAGATATTGGAAGAAGACCGTCTTCTGAAGATCGACCATGAAACCCTGCGTAGCCGGCTTGACGGACTGTTTACGGTTCAACGTAAAAGCCGGCCGCATTGGAAGAAGCGCACTCGGAGCAGCGCCCTATGCGAATTGGTTCGGTTGGATGGCGGCCTCACGTTTGGTTAAAAGGACGAGCGCCGAAAAGTTGCCTGTTAGCAACCATCGATGATCCAACCGGCAAGGCTTTCATGCGGTTTTGCGATTCAGATAACGAATGGTATGAGATGCGCTTTTTACGAGACTATTGCATTCGTTTTTTGACCGACCGGGCAGCATCTAAGTCGATCTGGTTTCAACAATATATTCCGGTGAAAAAACAACAACCATCGTTCCGGTATAGAAAGGCGGGAAATCCAAATCATTTCGCTAACAGTCAGCAAGCCAAAGGCCGAGAGAAGCGTCATAAATTAACTCTTCATGATCGACTGGTCGAAGCCATCAGACGCCTAATAATCAATTTCTCGATCAAACCGACGCTTCTCTCAAAACATCTATCGACGAATACAACGGCAGTTTTGCGTCTATGGATGGCTGTAAAAACATCCATTGTAATCTGAATGGATATGATCCAGATTTCATCTTTTCTATTCCTTATGATCGCCAGGTGCCTATCTATAACACGATCCTGTTCTAAAGCCTATATCTGCGCCTGTTGACGGGTAAAGCGCCTCTGTCTAGCCCTAAGCAACAAGCGACCATCGGGCAGTATCCGGATCGTTCTTTCCATTACTTCTAAAACGACCAGGAACCGGCTTACTGTAACGGTAAAAAATAACAACTCCTAATTCTTCTTCGAAAAAATAACAAAGGCCTCATTTTGATTTGGCTTTCCATTCTCCTTACTTATTCACATATTACGTGTTTAACAAAAAGAAAAAAGACTACGACGACGACTGACATTTAAAATGAGTTTAATACCCTGACAATTCAATTAAGTTATGACAAATTATTTTGGCAAAACCGCAGAGTATGATTTTTATCATTGTGTATATTGGCTTTGTTTCGCATATTATAAACGATAGGTATTATTCATTTAATAGAAAATAGAAAGAAATTTAGAAATGAAATTATCGCACATTGAGCATATCGGTTTAGCCGTGAAAGATTTAACCAGCGCGATCCGGTTTTACGAAGAGATATACGGGTTGAAATGCTATGCTGTAGAGGAAGTCAAAGACCAGAAAGTCAAAACAGCGTTTTTCATGATCGGTCAGACAAAAATCGAACTGCTTGAATCCACTGACCCGGAAGGGCCGATCGGTAAGTACATTGAAAAGAAAGGCGAGGGCATTCATCATATCGCTTTTGCTTCCGAAAACATCGAGGAATGCTTAGATGAATTAAAAACGAAAAATGTCCAGCTGATCGACCAGCAGCCGAGGAAAGGAGCTGAAGGACTGGATATTGCTTTTCTGCATCCGAAAGCAACGATGGGTGTATTAACCGAGATCTGCGGACATAAAAAATAACAGGAACATTATGTCAACCCATGATAAACTGATCAAACTCCGGGAAAAGAATAAACGTTCCCTACTCGGCGGCGGACAGGATAAGATTGACGCCCAGCACAAGGCCGGCAAATACACCGCGCGCGAAAGGATGGAATTGTTATACGACGATGGTTTTTATGACGAATTATACCGGTTCGTTCAGCACAGCGCGACATCCTTCGGCCTTTCTGGAAAAGAATTTCCGGGTGACGGAGTCGTGACGGCCGTTGGCGCCATTAACGGGAGATTGGTGTATTCATTTTCTCAGGATTTTACGGTGATGGGCGGAAGCGTCGGCGCAATGCACGCGCAGAAAATCTGCGAAGTGATGGCGATGGCGTTGCGGGCGGGCGTTCCTTTTGTTGGGATCAACGACAGCGGCGGCGCGCGCATACAGGAAGGCGTTGATTCACTTAAAGGATACGGCAGGATTTTTTATCATAATACTTTGTTATCCGGAGTCGTTCCGCAGATATCCATCGTTGCCGGTCCTTGCGCTGGCGGAGCCGCTTACTCTCCGGCGCTTACCGACTTTATTATCATGGTTAAGGGAACCGGTCAGTTGTTTATAGCCGGTCCGGAAGTCATCCGCGCGGCAACGGGCGAAACGATTTCCGCAGAGGAACTTGGCGGCGCGTTTGCCCAGGCGACCCACAGTGGTAATGTTCATTTCATCGCCGAAGACGATCAGGATTCCGCTCGTATCGCGAAAAAACTGCTGAGTTATCTGCCGGCCAATAATACCGAAGACCCTCCGGCAACTGATAACGATGAACTGGCGCTGGTCGAGGATGAATCGCTGAATCACATTATTCCCGACGATCCGCGCGAACCCTACAATATGTTTGACGTACTTGAAAGAGTGTTTGATCCGGGAAGTCTTTTCGATATCCACCGGCATTACGCGCCGAATATTATATGTTGTTTTGCGCGCATGAACGGAAGGGTGGCGGGCGTCATCGCCAACC
>JBBIRG010000347.1:0-3310 GCA_037441945.1 Bacteroidota bacterium
CCCGATGTGGTCATTCTCGATACCAATATGCCGAACAAGAACGGGCTTGAAGTATGCCGGGAAGTCAAACAGAAAAATCCCGCACGTCCGAAAATCATTTTTCATACCGGTTCGCTGGAAGAGTACAGGGATAAAGCCATTGAAGCCGGCGCCGACGCAACCTTCGCCAAAACCGGTATGGGCGGACTGGGAAAATTAGTGGATCTGATCAACTCGTTTTAAGATTTGATGCATCGGATGTTCATACATGATTGCGAAAAATGAATCGATTATTTTGCCAAAAACATATTCCTGAAAACAACATATATTTATAGTCTCATAATTAAAACGATAACGATTAAAACATTCATTTGTTAATCGATTCAAGCCCCATCCCTTCGCGTGGAGCGCAGGAAAAAAATAATAATGCAAGATTTCTCTCCGCCTTCCTTCAACGCATCTCAGGACAAGTTGGCGACTCGAAAAGACACAGAAGTGGGTTAATTAAACAGCGCTTTGCTATTTTATCAATACCCCCCCTGTGTCATTTCGAGACCGATGAAATCGGGAGAGAAATCTTGTATTGATGTATAGACTCATAGACATCTTAAGAAAACAACAAGACTTCGTCGTATCATGAATTGTTATATGAAAAATTCTGTTACTATTTTGAGACAATTAATAAAAGCTCCCGATTGCTCGGAGGCAGGACACAGAAACGACCAGTGAACCCTGGGAGACCTAATCTTCTTTGGGATTCTGAAGCGAACCGAGATCCTTGTTCTCTTTCAGGCGGATCGTCTGTTTGACCATATCGTAAAAATCCTCGTACTGCGGATAATTTTTCTTGTAAAGCTCCGGCAGGTCGTTCAGCGCGGTTTTCACTTCGGCCAACTCGCGACGCTTCACCCAGTAACTTTCGCGCATGATTTCGGCGTACAGGACGACATTCGACAGGAACTTCAGGTGCGCCTCGTTCTGAGCGTTTACAGATCCGCGGAGGATAAGCGTTTCCGAAAATTCGTCAACCTGTTTGCCGTCGGGCGACTTGTAACGGATCGCGATTTTACCGATGGACTGCGCCTGTTCGTTCTTCAGCTTCACTTCATAAAAAGCCGTAACGCTGTGGCCGGAACCGATCTCGCCGGCGTCCACTTTGTCATTGCGGAAATCGGTATCTTTGATATCGCGTTTTTCATATCCGATGAGCCGGTAACGGCTGACCGTTTCCTTGTCAAACTCAACCTGTATCTTGACGTCTTTGGCGATCACCTGTAATGTTCCGGTCAACTGCTCGATGAAAACGCGTTTCGCTTCCTTAATGTCGTCGATGTAATAATACGTCCCGTCGCCTTTGGTGGCTAACTGCTCGATGAGCACGTCGTTGTAATTCCCCATGCCGAATCCGCAGGCGGTCAGGGTGATGCCTTTATTCTTGAATTTTTCGATCATCTTCAGGAGCCCGTCGGATGAGGTTTCGCCGTTATTGACGACGCCGTCGGTGCAGAGAATGACGCGGTTGATGGCGGAGTTCTCGAATTCATCGGCGGCTAACTGGTAACCTTTCCAGAGTCCCGCCTCGGCGTTCGTGGAACCCTCGCTGAAAAGCCCCTGAACGGCGTTTTCAATTTTTTCCTTGTCCGATGTGTGTTTCAGTACGATTTGCGCGTGCGATCCGTAAGTGACGATCCCGACCCGGTCTCCGGATTTCAGTTCCTTCGTGAGCAGGAGCATCGTTTTCTTGACTAAACCCAGCCGGTTTTCAATGCCCATCGAACCCGAAATATCGATGACAAACGTCAGGTTTGCCGGCTTACGGTTTTCCGCTTTGATTTCTTTTCCTTTAAGGCTGATCTTAACCAATTTGCAGTTTTTGCTGATATTCGACGGCATGGATTCCGTGTACACGGCGAATATTTTATTGTCCGGCGCGGGAAATTCGTGCTTGAAATAATTGACAAATTCTTCCACGCGCACGGCATCTTTCGGAGGAAGGTCCTGGTGATTGACATAATTTCTGACCAGACTGTATGAACCCGTGCTCACGTCCGCTCCGAATGTAGAAAGCTGATCGTCGTCGGTATCAATGAACGGATTGGTGCCGTAATCGTTATGATACATATCCCAGTATTTGGCTCCGTTGGGCGGATTCAGATAGCCAATGGATCCTCCCAGCGTAACGGAACCTCCGCCTCCGACGCCTCCCAGCGATCCAGCCCCGGAAAAAACGCCTCTTCCCTGGGCGGATTTTGCGGCTCGGGAAGCCTGTCCGGATGCGATCTCTTTATCCGATAATTGCCCGGGCAGGCATTCCTCCAGAATTTCATCGAGTTCTTTTTTAATATCGTCCGACTGGGCTGTTGTTTTAATCTTCACGTCTTTCGGCGTGATCACTTTTTGTGCCGTTTTTGATGAAGAAAGGGAATGAATCGGAATTTCAAGCGCCGTTTCGGAGTTCGTTTTGATTTCCACTTTTTCAAGTTTTGTCAGCTGATACTGATCCGCGCGGATTTCAAGATTGTATTTTCCGGAACGGATTCCCGAAAATTCAAACATACCGGTCGAATCGGTTGTCGCCGTCTGACCGGTTTCAATAATACGGATAACGGCTCCGGCTACCGGTTTTTTGCTTTGCGGATCCATTACGGTTCCTTTGATAACGCCCGATTTAGCCGACGCCAGTAATAATAACGAAACCGCCATTCCCAGAATGATGACCAAACCGGAAACGGCAAACAGGTTCATCCAACGCTTTTTCATAAGACCTCCAGGGTTAATGTGAAATGTTCTGCCGGGTATATCGTTTGGAATGAAAAAAACCGATTCTCACAAACACAACATTCCGATAATCACCTGAATAAAAAAAAGACGGCCTTCTCACAATGAATAATATCATCGTTTATCAGGTTCATACAATTTTCGTAAAAATATTTTTACACATCCGACTGTAAACGATTTTCCTTGATTCATGAACAGGAAGCGATTAGATTCCGGTCAATTAAATAATAGGAGCATTAAATGAAAAAGTTATACATTTTGATCCTAATATTTACTTTAATCCTTAGCCCGGCAAACGCGGGAGATTATCCCCTGTCCTGGCTGGATGGTTCATGGCATGGCGTCGGCTATCAGAATGGCAGCGGAACGTGGAGCATTCTCTTTGTCGCACGACCCGGGGAAAACGTTTTTCAGATTGATTATCCCTCCCTCAACTGCGGCGGAAAATGGATGCTGGTTTCCGGCGATGAAAACCGCGCGGAATTCATCGAGATCATCGAGAAAGGCCAGACGCTATGCATAAACGGTGGCAAAATTATTATAACACGGGTCA
>JBBIRG010000348.1:0-3294 GCA_037441945.1 Bacteroidota bacterium
TTTAGGAACCGCAATGTTGCTTTTAAGCTTGATACTAGTTCCCGCATGTTCCCGGCAATCGCCGTCCCACATCATCAAAGGCAGGAATATCGATTCGTTGCGGACGCGGCCTTACCCGGATCGCCTCCTCGCGTTTTCCATCGAACTGGGAAACCGGAGCAAAGATTTTGACGAACGGTTTGACGTGATTTATAACAAAATTCAAAACCAGACTGCCTGGCAGGAAATCGTATTGTTCGAAATCAACCGCCGGGAATATATGACGGTTGAAAAGCATAATCTCGCTTATTTAGACAGCCTTTTCAGTCTTCTCCAGTCACCGCCCAGTGAAATGAAACAGCTGTATGATGTCCAGCATGAATCGTTCAGCGCCTTCCGCGGCAACTATCAAATTTTACGGCAATCTGAAATGGAAAAATCAATCGAAAATCTGATCGATAAAAAATACCTTAATGACATTATTATTAAAACAGGATTGTTTCGCGTGGCAAATCACTTTGATGCGGACTCGCTGAAACACAAATAAAAAAAGGCCGGTCGTTCAAAACGCCGGCCTTTCTATAAAATCAATAACAGGTTATTTTTTTACAGAAACAACTTTCAGTTTCTCGCCTGCTCCGATTTTATCGGAAATCGATTTCCCGCCTTTTTCAACTTTGCAGGTAGAGAAAACGCCGTCTTCCTCGACTTTGGTAACAACTAGCATGCCGACGTCGGTGGTTTTCATAATGGTTTTACCGCTGATTTCGACTGCTTTTTCGGTATACACTTTAAACATATCGCCTTTTTTTACGCCGATATCCTTACCGCAGGTAATCGTCAGGGTTTCCGCGGCGCCTTTCTTGGACTTCACAATTTCAAAAATTTCGCCGATAACCGGAAACGCGTCGCGCAGCCATTTCTTCATATCCGAAGTGATTTCCGCAAGGCCTTTGTACGCGGCTTTGGCCGGAGTGGATTCGTAAACTTCCAGCAGGGCAACGCCTAATACTTTGGAACCTTCTACTTCCGTGCTGCCTTTGAGGCGTTTGGACGAAGTAACCTGTCCGGTGGTCACGTCAATCAGTGTTATCTGAATTTCGACGGTTCCGGAGTAACCGAGAAGCTTGTTCGGGTTCTTACGGTCGTACGAGGGGTTGGTGCTGACGGTCAGCACGTTGCCGTTCACAATGTACTGGGCGCCGAGCAACATACCGATATTCGCGGCCGATGCCGGGTCCACATTGTCGGACAACTGAAAATCCTGTTCCTTCATGATTTTTTCCATTGCCGTGCGGTCTAACACGACGAAGCGTTTCGTGGCAACGAATGCGTCCACGGCGCGCTGGGTAGAGGCTTCAGCAAACGCGATAATGGATTCAACGCTCGAAAACGGCGAATCGGCGCGTTCTTCGTAGGATACATTGCTCTTACCCCACTGAATCGTGCCTTTGAAACCGTATTGTTCGGCGATTTTGGTCGCTTCAAACGGCAGGATGGCGATTTTAGTCTTGTCGGAATCGAAACTCGTTTTTCCCTGCGCCGCCGCCGCCTGCGTGATCAGCATCAGGGCTATTGCGCTTACTGCAAACCATCGGATCATTTTCATGGTTTTTCTCCTTGTTGGTGAAGAGTTAATTTTTCTGTGAATGCTTAATACACACTTTTCTGTTTAATACAGCGCAGCGGTTTTCCGCGAAGTAGCGGATCGCTTCCGGATAATACGAATGTTCTAATTTCAAAACTTTTTCCGCCAGCGTTTCCGGAGTGTCCTGTTCATCCACATCAATAGCCTGCTGCAGAACGATCGGCCCGTGATCATAATGTTCATCCACAAGGTGAACCGTAATGCCGGTCACTTTTACGCCGGCGTCGATTACCGCCTGATGAACCCGGATGCCGTACATGCCCTTACCTCCGAAAGCAGGCAGCAGCGCGGGATGAATGTTGATAATCTTATCCGGATACATGTCAATTAACGGCTTTCCTATTTTCCTTAAATACCCCGCTAGGACAATGAAACCAACCTGATGATATCGAAGCAAGGCGGTTAATTCGCTGTAGAATAGATCCTTTGTTTGATATTGTTCCCGGCTAATCCATCTTGATGGAATTCCGCGTTCGCGCGCGAAAGTCAGTATGCCGGCGTTTTCCTGGTCGCTAATGACTAATCTGACTTCGGCTGCTAATTTCTTTTCATCAACAGCTTTGACAATCGCCTTGCAATTAGATCCATTGCCGGAACCAAAAACCGCCAGGTTCAAATTCAATCAAACTCCATTCTTAATGAATATCCGGTTACCCAATCAGGTAATCGGATAAATGTATCGGAAACAGGTAACTTATTCAAGTGAAAAATCAGTACCGGACCAACCGCAACCTGGCTTGTAAAATATAATCAAATAATTTATTTTTATTCCGAAGGCAGGCGTTAATTAAAACCAAAACCGCACTGCCATGTCCTGACTGCCGAAACCGGCGATGCCGCGGGTGTCGTGAATATAGGCGTAGTCAAACTGGAAAGCATGCTGTCTGATTTTAAACGGAACGGAAAATCCCGCGGTGAAATCCTTGCTGTCCAATCCCGCGCGGACGTGGATTTTATCGCTGATATTCGTTTCGATCCCGAAATGGGATTTGGAGCCCTGCAGAGAATTCCGTTCCATGTCCGCGGCGAATAAGATATATTTGAAGGAACCGGATAGGGGAAGCTGGTATGCCGCGCCGGCCTTCATGATCCGGGGATATGCGTCTGTGGTTGTCTGGTCGCCGAGGCCGATGCCGCCGGAAACCTCGCGCGAATATTTCATCTTGATCCCGATATCCTTGATCACTGCGCCGAGGGATAAATTTTTCACCGGTTTCAGCATTACGCCGAAATCCGCGCCGAAGGATTTCGCGGATACGTCGTAAATTTTGGAATAAATCACTTTCGGGGAAATACCCGCTGAGAATTTATCGCTGAACCGGATGGCGAATCCGATGAAAAACGCGTAGTGCGTATCTTCAATATTTTCACCGGATAATTCGCCATTTCTTAACCGCGCTTCCGAATCCCGGAATCCGCTCTGGATAATGCCCGCCGAGAAACCCGCCATGGGCGGCAACGGCCGCGAATATCCGATGTGGCTGAAAGTCCGGTCGAAGCTCATCGCGCTGTAGGACATAAGAATTTCCTGCCGTTGAATAAACGCCAGTCCTGCAGGATTGTAGTACGCGGCAGATGCGTTGTCGGCTACGGCCACATAAGTGTCGCCCATACCCTTCGCGCGCGGGGTCAGACCTATTCGCAGGAATGCGCCGGCCTGACCGGCA
>JBBIRG010000349.1:0-2876 GCA_037441945.1 Bacteroidota bacterium
ATAACGTGAAAAGAATCGTCTTAATTAATATTGATCCTTTGTTTGACGGGTGTATGGACAGGACAAAACGCCCAAAATCAGCTAACCGGTAAGTATACCGCGGACATTTGACCGATGCACTACCGAAAATTCTTCAGGGAAAATGGAAGCGGGTTTTCAGCGGAAAAGGTGAATATTCTGTTTTTAGAGATACCTCGCTTATGGTCAGTGGTTATTATGAAGTCCCGATGACCCGCTTATAGTGGTAGGGCTGAAAGGAAAACGCGCCTGTCCCGAAGAAGATAATGAAGGAGTTTATCTATTTGCGCAGACGAAGAGTTTGTCAGTTTGATCAAACGGAATGACTCACGCTCGGTTTGTTCGGTTATTCCTACGGCCAAACTGTGCCGGAAATTGAAAGCAGAATAAACCGAAAGATGCTCGGGTAACTTTATTATGAGTTAATATAAATTTGTAATTGTTTGATTACGAATGATTTGATGTTTTTCTGATCCGCGTAAGATGCCGGAAACAATGAAAATACATGCCTGCGTCCGTTATGATCTGAAAATATTTTTATTAGTTATTTAACGATTATTTGAGGATTTGCGCGCTCAATTTATAGTTGAAAATAATATTTTATTTATTTATCTTTGTAAATTATGTCATTTTGCGGGATTGGCGAAATTGGCAGACGCGCCAGACTTAGGATCTGGTGGGTAACACCGTGTGGGTTCAAGTCCCTCATCCCGCACTGTACCGAAATGACAAAGGTCGATAAACTTTCAGGAAATAACCAAGGAGAATCCCACCGTGCAGGCTCACATCGTTAAAGACGAAAACAATATCCGGACGATACACGTGGAAATCAGCCCCGAAGAAATGCGCCCCTACTTTGAAGCCACGGTCGACTTGTACCGCGAACAGGCACAGGTAGAAGGCTTCCGGAAAGGCAAAGCTCCACGGCAACTTATCCGGACGAAATTCGAGGCGGATATCGAAGCCGATTCCATTCCGTTGATCGTCGAGGATCACATCAAACAGGCAATCGAATCGACCCAAACCCAAATGGTTGAAGTCGGAAAAATAGACAATATGAATTATAAGCGCAACGAACCGATGAGCTTCGATTTCACCGTCGAGATCCTACCGGAATTCACGATCGGCAATTATAAGGGACTGATAGTTAACAAGGAAATTCACACGGTACAAGATGAGGAAATCGACGCCACGATCGACCATCTGCGCAAGGAACACGCCATTGTAAGGGAAGCTGAAACCGCCGCTCCGGGATTCGCTGTATACGCCGACGTCCAGACACTCGATGAAAACCAGCTTCCTATCATTGGAAAACGTTTCGCCGACCGCCGTATCCAGTTGTCCCCGGAATACGTTAACCAGGATCTTATTGACGGACTGACCGGCGTACAGAAGGGCGAAGAACGGAAAGTTACCGTCACCGTTCCGGCAAAAGACGACCAACCGGAAAAAAAGGAATACTACTCGTTTTCCGTCAACAAAATAGAGGAAATTATCATCCCGCCGATGGATGACGAATTCGCCAAAGACATAGGACAGGAATCCGCGGAAAAACTCAGGGAGGAGGTCCGGAACAAACTGACAGCGCATTGGGAAGCCCAGACAGCTCGCCTTCTGAAAGACCGGCTGATTGACGCCATCATTCAGAACAATGAAATTCCGACGCCGGGGGGATATATCAAAAACGGTTTACGCCAAATCAAAGAAAACATCAAAAAACGCTATAAGACCGATACCTTCGATGAGGAATTCATCAATGAAAAATTCCGCGGCTCAACCATCCGGGAAGTCAAATGGTCGTTAGCCCTGAAAAAAATCATTGAAATGGAAAACATCACCCTGACCGATCAGGACATTGAAAACTATCGGCAAGAACTCGCGCAGAGCCGGCAAGTTCCCGTTGACCTGATCCAACTGGATTTCAAGAACGAACAGGAAAAGAAAAATTTTAACGATTTCCTGACGGAGGAAAAAGCGCTGGCCTTTCTGAAAAACCATGCGGTCATTACGGAAATCCATGAAACCTTTGAATTATCCCAAAAGCGCGCAGAAACTTCATCGCTGATTGTTTAATATAAAAACCTGAGGTGATATCATGAAAAAACATAAATCTTCCAATCCGAGTCCGTTTCCCGTGAACCTGCAGCCGGCCGCCCAGCACATTCCGTTCCCTTATGTCGTAGAACAGAAAGGTCAAATGGAGCGTTCCTACGACATTTACTCTCGCCTGCTGATGGAGCGCATCGTTTTCATCGGCACCCCTATCGACGACACCGTCGCCAATCTTGTTATTGCGCAGCTGCTTTTCCTGGAAGCGAACGATCCCGAAAAAGACATTATCATGTACATCAACAGCCCGGGCGGCAGCGTAACCGCGGGTCTGGCGATTTACGACACAATGACGTATATCAAACCTGAAGTTCAGACGACCTGCATGGGCCTGGCGGCCAGCATGAGCGCTATTCTTCTGATGGCCGGCGCGAGCGGCAAACGCACCGCGCTCCCGCACGCCCGCATTATGATACACCAGCCGATGGGCGAAACATCCGGACAGAGTTCCGATATCGAAATTTACATGAAGGAAATCGTCGTCCTGAAAGATCGGCTAAACCGGATCATCTCCCGGCATACCGGCCGTCCCGCCGAACAGATCGAAAAGGATACCGATCGAAATTTTTTCATGTCGCCTGAGGACGCCAAAGCTTACGGCATTATCGACGACATTCTTGTCCGTAAAAAATAATTTCAAGGATTGTCATGGCGCGAACCAGCAAAAAAAACATTTACTGCTCTTTCTGCAGTAAACCCGCGGACGACGTCGAAAGCGTGGTCAGCGGGCCGTTCGACGTGCATATCTG
>JBBIRG010000349.1:2908-3266 GCA_037441945.1 Bacteroidota bacterium
CTCCGATCACAAGACCCGGTCAAAAGGGGACGAGCGTTTCAATATCGACCACTTCACCCCGGAAACGATCAAATCGAAACTTGACGAATACGTGATCGGACAGGATTACGCCAAAAAAACACTCAGCGTGGCGGTATACAATCATTACAAGCGCCTTTACGCAAAAAGCATTCAGGACGCTGAAGTGGAACTCGACAAAACGAATATTTTGCTGGTCGGTCCTACCGGCACCGGGAAAACCCTGCTTGCCCAGACTTTGGCCAAGTTCCTGCATGTACCCTTTTCTATCGCGGACGCCACGACGCTGACCGAGGCGGCATATGTCGGCGAAGACGTGGAGAACATTCTCGTCCGACTC